>JBJEAY010000805.1:0-4356 GCA_051869575.1 Prevotella sp.
TTTAACCATTTGCGGCAAAATAGCGCTTGATGTATCACATAATTTATATATTGAAACCATACTCAGAGCCAACCGTTGTCTTTATACCACTTGATGGTGAGGCGTACGCCACGGTCGAGGTCGTATTCGGGATGGAAGCCTAATTCGTCCTCGGCGGGGGTGATGTCGCAACGCCAGTTGCGTTGCTTCATGATGTGGTATTTGTCGTTGTTGAGGGCAGTCACCTTGCCTGTCATCCTGCCTACGTATTCGCCGCAGAAGGTTATCAGGCGAAGTAGCCATATCGGAGCTTTGAGGCGCAACACCCAGGGATGGCCGAGTTCGCGACAGATGAGGTCGCTGAAGTCGCGCGAACTGTAGTTGCGTCCGTCGCTGAGGAAATACTTTTCGCCAATCTTGCCGTTTTCCAATGCAAGGAAAATGGCTTGCACCACGTCGAGTACATATACGAAGGTGATTGTCTGCGGCTTATATCCGGCAGCGAAATCCACATGCTGGCTGATGCTCTTTGCCATCATGAAGTAATCCTTCTCGCGAGGACCATACACTCCAGTGGGACGCAGTGTGATGCAAGGCAGTTTGCCCTTGGCTGTCATCTCGTCGAGATATTTCTCGCTCTCGAGTTTGCTTCGCCCGTAGTTGGTGTTGGGGTGGGGAGTGTCGGTAGCCTTGATGTCCTTGTGGGGATATTCCTCGCGGATATTTCCGAAGACGCTAAGACTGCTGACATACACGAAGCGCTTGAGTGGCATGTGAAGCTCCAACAGGGCTTCCACGAGATGTTGCGTGCCGAGGGTGTTCACGCGATAGAAATCCTCGGTGTGGATACATTTGGTGACTCCTGCGGCATGCACCACATAGTCGAGGCGAAGCCCATGCATGGCCTTCACCATCTGCTCCTTGTGGTCGAAGTCGAGATGGATGAAATGGATGCGCTCGTCGGTGAGATACTTCTTGCTGCTCGACGGACGCACTGCCACCCACACGTTCATACCCAAGCTCAAGGCCTTGTCAACGATGAAGCCTCCGATGAATCCCGTGGCTCCGGTGATAAGAATATTATTAGGATTATTCATGTTGTTAATTACTGATGCTTATTTTAAAAAAACAGGCCTAATCTCACGATCGGGCCTGCTTCCAATGTTTAACCTTAAAATTTATGTAAAAGTATCTATCTACAAAGATTCTTCCGAAAAATTAGAGATTCGGGTTAATCTCATTCCACTTCTCTACAGGAGGAACGATGTTGAGAGTAACCAACTCGTCGCGCATCTTGCAGAGGTGAGCATAGCTTGCGTCGAGCAGAGCCATCTCCTCGGCTGTTCCCTCGGGCATCTTGTAAGAGCATCCGTTGGTGTCGAGAGTGGTGTCCATAGCCATCATGATGTTCTGGTACTTCTCGTTCTTTACGTATGTTCCTGCAGGCCATGCGAAAGGCTCGCCACCCATGACGGCACGAATCATCTCTACAGAGCAGTATGCAGGACTCTGCCATGAGCTGCGGCCGCGGAGCTGGATGATCTTTGCGCCACCCTGAACAACATCGTTGCGGAGCTTTTCCCACTCTTCCTGGGGAAGGGCGTCGGTGCCGATAATCTCGCTCAGAGGCTTGCCCTGAATCTTCACCTTGCTGCCGAATACAGCCATCTGCTCGCCGTGGCCACCGAAGGTGCGGCAACCGGTAACTTCGTCGCTCTTAACACCAAACTTCTTGCAGAGCTCGCTGCGAAGACGTGTAGAGTCGAGAGCTGCGAGGGTAGTAACCTGTGAAGGCTTCAGTCCTGAGTAGAGCAGAGTAACAAGACCTGTGAGGTCGGCGGGGTTGAAGATAACAACCACGTGCTTCACGTCGGGGCAGTATTTCTTGATGTTCTGTCCAAGTTCCTCAGCAATCTTGCAGTTGCCAGCGAGAAGATCCTCGCGGGTCATACCAGCCTTACGGGGAGCACCACCTGATGAGATGATATACTTTGCGTCCTTGAATGCCTCGGCCACATCGGTTGTAGCGGTGAGGTTGACACTGTCATAACCGCAGTGGAACATCTCTTCCATTACACCCTCCATACCTGGAGCATAAACGTCATAAAGACATACGTTAGGAGTCAGCTTCATAGTCAAAGCTGTCTGAACCATTGTTGAACCAATGGCGCCACCGGCGCCGACAATCACCAATTTGTCTTCAGTTAAAAATGCCATATTCTATTATTTTTTTTATATAATGATGTTACATGTTTTGTCATAATCAAGAGCTCAACAGCATAGCTGCCGCCCGAAATCCAGTGCAAAGATAGTAAAAATATGAATAGAACGGCAATCTTTTTTAAATTTTTAATTCTTTTTTGCCCATTTATTTGTTTATTTCGCATAAAAGTGCTAACTTTGCAATGTAAAAATGTCAAAACAATGGATTTAACAGTAATAACAACACGCATTGAGGAGTTAAGAACAGTGATGAAAAGCGAGGGTATCGATGCCTTCGTCTTTCCAAGTACTGACCCCCATAACGGGGAATATGTGCCTGAGCATTGGAAGGGGCGCGAGTTTATCAGCGGATTCAATGGGTCGGCCGGAACGGCTGTCGTGACCATGGATGATGCTGCACTATGGACTGACTCACGCTATTTCCTGCAAGCTGAGGAACAATTGGAAGGAACGGGATTCCGACTGATGAAACTCAAGATAGAGGGCACACCGACAATATCGCAATGGCTTGGCAGAAAACTGGCGGCTAACGGCGGTGCGGTGGTGGGTATCGACGGTATGGTGAATTCTATAAGCACTGTCGAGGCTCTTGCCGATGAACTGAGGGCAGAGGGCGGTATCACCCTGCGCACCAACTTCGACCCCCTGAAGGTGATTTGGAAGGATCGTCCGGCAATACCTTCGGACATGGCGATAGTGCATCCGCAGAAATATGCGGGTGAGAGCGCGCAAAGCAAGATTGCCCGTATTCGTCAGGCGCTGCGCGAGCGTCATGTGGAGGGCATGTTGGTGTCGGCACTCGACGACATCGCCTGGGCATTGAACATCAGGGGTACCGACGTGCACTGCAATCCCGTGGTGGTGTCGTATCTCCTGATTACGATGGACAACGTCACATTATATATAAATAGTGATAAACTCACACCAGTGGTAAGGGAGCATCTTGCGGCCAATGGTGTGATGACCGACGAATATGAAAATGTGGAAAAGGGATTGGCAGGATACGGCGGATATAATATACTGATGGATCCGGACGAGACATGCTACACCCTGTATAAGGCATACGGAGACCGTCCGAAGGTGCTTGCCCCCTCGCCAGTGCCCTCAATGAAGATAGTGAAGAACGAAACCGAGATAATGGGCTATCGATATGCAATGCTGCGTGACGGAATAGCAATGGTGAAATTCCTCAGGTGGCTTGTGCCGGCAGTGGAGGAAGGTGGAGTGACAGAGGTGTCGGCAAGCGAAGAACTGGAGGCTTTCAGGGCTGAGCAATCCTTGTTTAAGGATATATCCTTTGACACTATTGCGGGATATGGTGCCCATGGTGCCATCGTGCATTATGAACCTACGCCAGAGACTGATATCGAACTGAAACCTGAGGGACTGCTGTTGCTCGATAGTGGAGCACAATATCTCGACGGCACGACCGACATCACACGCACTATTGCCCTCGGCCCCGTGACCGACGAGCAGAAGCATATCTACACCCTCGTGCTCAAAGGACATATCCGACTGGCGATGGCAAAATTTCCCGCAAATGCCTCGGGCACTCAACTCGACATACTTGCACGCGAGGCAATGTGGCGAGAAGGGCTAAACTATCTGCATGGAACAGGTCATGGAGTGGGTAGCTATCTGAATGTGCATGAGGGACCTCACCAAATACGAATGGAATACAAACCGGAACCTCTGAGAGCCGGAATGACGGTGACGAACGAACCGGGACTGTATCTCGCAGGCAAATTTGGAGTCAGGATAGAGAACACAATGCTCATCACCGAATACATGAACACCGAATACGGTCGTTTCCTAAAGTTGGAACCTCTGACGCTCTGTCCGATAGACAAGTCACCGATAGACATAGATATGCTCGCCGACGAGGAACTCGACTATCTCAACGACTATCATGCAGCGGTGTTCAAGAGTCTTTCGCCATATCTTGACGACGAGATGACGGAATGGCTTGCGAATGCTTGTGCCCCCCTGACAAGATGAAAATAGGGGCAAAAAACAGCTTATAATTACCTAAAAGGGGCAGTTGAATAAAAAAACTGCCCCTTTATTATTAAAAAAACGCTCAAAAACTTGCGTATCTCACAAATAATCAGTACCTTTGCAGCCGCAAAAAATGGACACAGTCCAAAAGTTAAC
>JBJEAY010000806.1:0-4335 GCA_051869575.1 Prevotella sp.
TAATCGTACTATTTAGTCCGATTTTGTGCCATTCGACGGGCATCCCGATGAACGCTGCCAGCCTTTATCCGCTCACGCATTTCAGAAACACGCTGCAAAGTAACAACCTTTTAGCCACATAGCCATCATATCTCCGTTCCTCGCCCTTATTTCTTAACTCTATTTTTCATAAAAACAAAAATCGGACATAAAAATCGGACATAATACGGACACTAAAAGAGATATGCGCATAAAAAAGGCCCTCCCGAAAGGGAGAGCCGTATAAGAGGATTTTCTATGAATGGTGAGTGCTGTTCTGTGGCTCTTTCATTTTCTTTTCTTGCGCAGATAGTCGTTCACATCCTTATAGTCTGCATAACGCCACGATTCGTCCGTCACCCGTTCGCCCAATGACTCAGTGATGTACTGTACGGCATGTTGTCCTGCCTCGTCATTGTCGAGATAGCAATGGATGGCTGAATATTGCTCCATGTATCTCATGCCACGATGGATATTCCCCACGGAATTCAGAATCATGAGGTCACAGGGCTGCTCCATCGTAAACAGAGGGTCACCTCGTTTCTGCAAGGTCAGATAGGACAGGAAGTCCATAAAGCCCTCAAACACCAGGCAACCGTCCTGCCTTTCATTGCTCCGATAGACAATCAGGGAGACATCCTTGCGACCGATGCACCCCTTGAAATACTGGTTGCGAACCTCATGCCCACTGGAGACATTGGGAAAGGCGATGCCATAGTAGTGCTTGTCCCTTATCTTGTAATGCACTTCCTTGCAATAGCTCTTGCATACCTCATAATCAATCTGCCGGCAGGTGAAATACGAAATCAACGAGGAGGTCTTCAATGGCGACAGGCGCACTTCATAGATACGCCCATTTCGCCCTTTCTCGTCCTTGCCGTCTCTGTTTGGCTCCTCGTCTTTTGGATTGGTGTCGGTATCGGAAGAAGACGAATCTGCATTTTCCATGGGTGAAAGCCCAAGTCTCTCGATGTACGACAGGGCTTCTGACACGCTGGACAGATGATGCAGCAGTATTGCCAGTCTGATGATGTCACCACCTTCGTCCTTGGCATGGTCATACCATACGTTGCCGCTTTTGTTTACCTTGAACGAGGCGGTCTTTTCGTTATGCAGCGGACTCAGATACCAATAGTTGTCGCCGCTTCTACGGGAGTCGCTGAACCCTTCCTTCTCCAAGAAGTCAATGATGCTGATTTTCTTTGCTTGTTTAATATTCATTGTATGTATCTATTATATAATAATGTGTAGGTGGTATATCCTGCGGTCGTTCGCTTTGTTGTTATTATATATAGGCAAAGGCAAACTAAACTGCTTTCTGAACGAATGTGTTCCTCGCTTCAGTGATGTTTAATTCACCTTTTTCCCTATATAGGCACAAGCGTAAACAAAACCATTTGGATAAACCGTTTGTCACATGGGGCATACCTTGGCAGCCTTTGCATTAATCAAACAGTGCCTTCCTCGTAGGAGGTGCACCGAAGTAGTACAGGCTGTCTTGCCTGACGATGAGTCCCAGGGTCTCCTCCAGATATTTCATCATCTTGATGATTACGCTTCTTCCCCGTTTGAAACCGATGCTCTCGTATGACTGCATGAGAAGGTTTACCAGGTTGTCGAAGCCTTTGATTGGTTTCCCCTGAAAGGCTGAGGACAAGGCGGCACAATGTTGGTCCTTGGTGAGATTCATATACGTGAACCTGCAAGGTTGCTTCGTCTCTTCGTCTTCGTTGATAGGAATGGCGGCAATCTCGGGCAGCCCTTTTTCATTGACGGTGAAGGCGAACGGCTTGAATTCCTTGTCCCTGATGTGCATCGCCTTTACCTCGCTGATGTTGGGATTACCCGAACATTTGGTGATGACCAGCACCGCTTCTGCCTTATTGTTCATCTCCGTGCCGATATGTCCGCGTACGTTGCTGTCCGACTTGTTCTGGTGCAGCACGCAGTGAATGTGCAGATTGTATTTCGATGACCATTCCATCATCTTGTTGATGACTTCCATCGATTCGCTTGCATTGTTGATGTCCACCAATAGGTCACGTATGCCGTCAATGATGACCAGCCCGTAGCTGTCATCACACGAAAGGGCATAGCCGATGACCTCCGTCCTCACAGCTGGACTGTATTCCCTCAGGCACATGAAATCGAGGTTTGCATTGTCAATGTCAGTAGGCATTCCGGCAAGTTTCAGTATGCGTTCCAGTACATTGTGACAGTGGTAGCGGCTTTGCTCCGTATCAACATACAGTATCTTGCGTTTACCCTCAGGCAGACAGGCACGGTAGTTGAGTACCCTGCCGTTGGCGAGGGAAGCGGCCACCAAAGCAGACACGTTGAAGGTCTTCTTCGCCTTCGCCTTGCCCGTGGAGGCACTGAAATTGCCCAAGGTGGCTATGCAGGAGTTCTCGACCCAGATGATTTCTGGCGGCATCGGATAGGTGTCAGTCGCCTTTATAAGCGATGCCCTGAGGATGCCAGACAAACGGTTAGCCGTAGTTTCCGACGGCTTTTGCCAGTTTACGATGTTATTTGTTTCTTCCATTGCTCTTGCTGTTTGAACGTTTTTTCTCTTCCTCGTATCTCTCCACAATCTCACCGATGGTGTCCATGCGGTTCTGTTTGGCCCATAGGTCCAGGTCTTGCTTGTCGAAGTAAATCCGTTTGCCATGGGGCTTCGAGTAGGGTATCTCTCTGTTGGCTGTCAACTTATAGAGATAACTGGCTTGAAGTCCAAGATACAGGCAAGCCTCGTCGTGGGTCAGCACGCTCTTTGTGGTGTATGCGCCTTCTTCCAGTTTCGCAATGCGTTCCAGAAGCCCTTCTACAGGCTCCAGCTTTCTCAGCAGGTTTTCAACGGTTGTCAGACGCTCGTTGAGTCTTTCCATGAATGTCATTTGCATATTGCCAATTTTTTAAAGTTACACATAGGAGGCGTCCCTCCGGCAGCACGGTGCTTTCGGGGTGCAAAGTTATGTCGGCTTTCTCAAAAGTGTAAGAAAGGAGGAGTGAGAGTTGAAAACTATCACTCCTACTATCACTGTTTTGATTTCCTTTCTTACTTTTTACTTCCTTTGTTTACCTCTTTCCAAGTGTATTCCTTACATCGCTTCTGATGCGCTCCTGTTGCAGCGTTGGAGATCTTTTCGACTCACTGAGAGCTGACGAGAGGGTTGAGGTGGTCACACGTTCTTCGGATTGTGAGGATATAAGATGTTCCCCTTTTACCAGCCTATGCTGCCATTTATAGCATATCAGCTTCATGGCAAGCAGCTCGTCAAACAGAACTGCTACATGGCGGAGGTTTCGTACCTTGACAGCAAAACCTTCCTCGCATCTCAGGAGTTTGGAGACTGCCGTCCTCGCATCCATTCCCGCTGGCACTTCGAAGATGTCGTAGGAACGGACGATGTCCGCAAGCGTTTCCTCCTGCGACTCACTGAGCTTGCTGCAAAGAGTGGATGTTCCTCTCTCCATCGCATTCACAGGGTCGGAAAGGAACAGATGCCTTTGAATCACTTCGAGGCACTCTTTTTCCGTCAATGGAGTTTTACTGGCATACTTCATGAAGAAAGCCCTTTCTGTGGTGAGCAGACTTCTGACAATACTGACATTCATCGCATGGGCATTCATGCATCTGGTGTCGTGACAGTCGATGTACCGATGGCTTTCGCAGAACAGCTCTGCAAAAAACAGCGGTTTCATCCTGCCTTTCACGACTTTCTCATAATACGCTGTTCCGGCTGCCTTCAGCAGTTCAAACAATTCTTCACGGATGTCATCTTCGCACGTCACATGCCTGTGCGCACGTTTCTTCTCCCCAAAAAGAGAGATGGCCTTTTAGGTCTTTAGCTTTCATTTTCTTTCCTTTTAAATAAGGAGTGTTTCCGATAACAACTCCGTGGTCGCCCTCCGAAGCCCTCGTCAGCGTGCGGAGGGTAAACTTCGTTATATCGCCCTCACCCGTTTCGCCGTAAAAATCCGTAACCTCACCCAAATCCTCACCGGTATCGCCGTCCGCACATTGCGCGCCGTTCTTGATCGATGAGGTGAGCTGCGCCGGAACACCGTCACAGATATAGGTGATTTCAAAATCCGTATCGTCGCCCGTGCCGCCGGGTAAAATTCTGTAAAGCAGCGCAGAGAGGCTTATTATAACAAGAGCCATAAGCAGAAAATCTATAATATTGAATCTTTGAAGCATCCTTTTTAACATTATCATCACCTGCCTTAGTATATTATAATTCATTTTGATTAATAATACAAGAAAAATTTTTCTGAACAATTATGTCACTTATCCGTGCTTTGCTTGTAATA
>JBJEAY010000807.1:0-4334 GCA_051869575.1 Prevotella sp.
CGAGTCGGTCGGGCAGCTGCATCTGTATAAGTACTGTGGGCAGCACCCACGCCACCATAGCGGGTATGAAGAGATAGGCCGAGAAGTTGGTGGCAGTGACTGCCTCCCCACCCCACAGTATCACTCCCGCGGGGTCGCCTATGACGGTGAATCCTCCTCCTGCATTAGCCGCCAGCACGATGGCACTGCCTATGAGCATTCGCTGACGCCTGTTTTGCACTATGCTTCGCATGATGACGAGCATAGTCGTGGTGGTGGTGAGGTTGTCGAGATTGGCTGAGATGAGGAATGTGGCTATGGTGATAGTCCACAAGAGTCGCTTGGAGTTGCGCGTGCGAATCCACTCGCTGATAAAGTCGAAGCAACCGTTGTTGTTGAGTATCTCGATGATAGTCATTGTGGCAAGTAGGAACAATACGATACCCGCTGCCTTGCCTACATATTTCAGGAAAATATTGTCGTAGATAAAGAACTTCACCGCCTTGCTGTTTGCTTCTTCTCCGGCGAGGAATTCGATGTATTCGTGTGGATGTTGACTCATAACGAAGTCGGTGCCATAGCAGATGTAGAACACCCATCCCGCCGTTGCCATGAACATGGCGATGGCAGCTTTGTTCACATTGCTAATGTGGGCTGTTGCGATAAGAATATATCCGAACAGCAATATCAGGACTATGATAAGAGTCATCATATCAGTACATTTTTACGTTTTCACCGTGCAAAGATAGTAATCTTTGACCAAAAAACAGAAAAAAAAGCAACTTTTTTTGTTGCTTTAACGGAATTTTAATATTTAATGAGAAATTGGGGGATTTTTTATTAATTAGGAATTAGGAATTAGGAATTAGGAATTGGCTGCGCATTGACATATCATTCCTAATTCCTAATCCCTAATTCCTAATCCCTAATTCCTAATCCCTAATTTCTTTTCATCCTCCAAAGTTGTCGTACATAATCGACTCGGGCTCCACTCCGAGAGAGTCGAGCATACCTACGACAGCCTTAGACATCGGACCGGGACCACACATGTAGTATTCGATGTCCTCGGGAGCCTCGTGATCCTTGAGATAAGTGTTGTACATCACCTGATGAACAAATCCGGCAGTGTATTTCACTCCTGCTGCGTCGGCAGCTGGGTCGGGACGGTCAAGAGCCAAGTGGAAGTGGAAGTTGGGATACTCCTTCTCCAGTCCGAGGAAGTCGTCGAGATAGAACACCTCGTTGAGTGCGCGTGCACCATAGAAGTAGTGCATCTCGCGGTCGGTAGTGTGCAGCGTCTTGGTCATGTGCATAATCTGAGCGCGCAGAGGAGCCATACCGGCACCGCCACCTACCCATATCATCTCCTTCTTGGTGTCGAAGTGAGGATGGAAGTCGCCATAAGGACCGCTCATCACCACCTTGTCACCTGGTTTGAGAGTGAAGATGTATGAAGAGGCGATACCCGGATTGACATCCATGAATCCGCTGCGGTCGGGCTTAAACGGCGGTGTGGCGATACGTACCGTGAGCATGAATACGTCGCCCTCGGCAGGATAGTTGGCCATCGAGTAGGCACGGATGGTGGGCTCGGTGTTCACGCACTTCAGCGGGAACAGTCCAAACTTCTGCCATGCGGGCAGATACTCGTCGCCGATGAGACTCTTGTCGATGTCCTTGTCGTAGTCGATAGAGAATGCGGGAATCTTAATCTGTGCATACGAACCGGGGAGGAAGTCCATGTGGGCACCCTTGGGCAACTGCACCTTGAACTCCTTGATGAACGTGGCGACGTTCTTGTTGGAGATCACCGTACACTCGTATTCCTTCACTCCGAGTACGCTCTCCGGCACTCGGATATTCATGTCGCTCTTCACCTTGCACTGGCATCCTAAGCGCCAGTGGTCCTTGATTTCCTTGCGCGTGAAATGCGGTTTCTCAGAATCGAGGATTTCGCCTCCGCCTTCGAGCACCTGCACCTTGCACTGTCCGCACGAAGCCTTACCGCCACATGCCGAAGGCAGGAATATACCATTCTCGTTGAGTGTAGTCATCAGACTCGCACCCTGTCCCACCGATATTGTTCGGTCGCCGTTGATAGTGATGTTCACGTTGCCGCTGGGCGAAAGGTATTTCTTTGCCACGAGCAGCAGTATGACGATGAGCAGGATCAATATCAGAAACACTGCGATGCTTACCAATATAAACATAATGCTATATCCTCCTTAGTTTTAAATTTTTAATCCTGAGAAGCACATCATAGCCATAGCCATGAGTCCCACTGTAATAAACGTAATTCCCAATCCCTGCAATGGCTTTGGCACATCGCTATACTCCATCTTCTCGCGGATGGCACCCATCGAGATGATGGCGAGTGTCCATCCGAGACCTGAGCCAAGGGCATAGACAAGCGCATCCACCACGCTGCCGATATACTGCGAGTTGGAGGGGTCGAGGTTGATTCGCTGCTGCATAAACAGCGAGGCGCCCATGATGGCGCAGTTGACGGCAATCAGCGGGAGGAAGATACCGAGTGCGGCATAGAGCGAAGGCGAGAATCTCTCGACAATCATCTCCACGAGCTGCACGATACCTGCAATCACCGCGATAAAGAGTATGAAACTCAGATAAGACAGGTCAACGCCCTCTACGAGACAGTTGGGACCTAAGATCTTTGTCTGCAACAAATAATCCACGGGCACGGTCACCATGAGCACGAATGTCACGGCGATACCAAGTCCGAGTGACGTCTTCACGTTCTTCGACACTGCCAGGAATGAGCACATTCCTAAGAAGAACGCGAATATCATGTTGTCCACGAATATGGATCTAAAAAACAGATTTATCATCGTAAAATCTTTTAATATTTTAATTCTTTAATTCTTTAATATCTTCAAAGATTTATTTCTCTTTGAAGAAATACGCCCTGTGCACCCAGATGACGCAACCCAAGAGGATGAGCGCCATGGCAGGCATTGTCATCATACCGTTGTTGACATATCCGAAGTCATACACGGCATCGGGCAGAATCTGGAATCCCAAGAGCGAACCTCTGCCGAAGAACTCCCTCACTCCACCTACGATGACGAGGATCATGGCATAACCCAATCCGTTGCTCACACCGTCGATGAAACTGGGCCAGGGCTTGTTCATCATGGCGAAGGCCTCAAGGCGTCCCATAAGAATACAGTTGGTGATGATAAGTCCCACATACACCGAGAGCTGCACGCTCACGTCGTAGGCAAAAGCCTTTAGTATCTGACTTACAATCGTCACAAGAGCCGCCACAACCACAAGCTGCACCACGATACGTATGCGCGTAGGTATAGTCTTGCGTATGAGCGAGATGATCACGTTGGCAAAAGCCGTGATGACAGTCACCGCCAGTCCCATCACGATAGCCGGTTTGAGCTGGGATGTCACAGCGAGGGCGGAACAGATACCGAGCACCTGCACCAAAATAGGATGGTCGAGATTCAGCGGATTGCTGAACACTTCCTTATTCTCCTTAGAAAACAATTTACTCATAGTCCATTCCTCCTTATTTCTTTAGAAAATTAACATACTTTGCAAAGCAGTCCTGCAGCATCAGACTGACACCGTCGGATGTGAGTGTAGCACCAGTCACGGCGTCACATTCCGACGCGGGGTTCTTCACGTCCGACTTCTTCTTCACCGCGATGGCAATCTTCTGTCCGTCGGCTGAGAATATCTTCTTGCCGACAAACTGGTCCTGCCATGCCTTGCTGTCCTTGATTTCGGCGCCCAGTCCGGCAGTCTCACTGTCATGGTTGAAATATGCTCCGAAGACGGTGTTCTTGTCGTCGTCGAGGGCGATATATCCCCAGATGGGGCCCCAGAGTCCCATACCATATACAGGTATCACGTATTTCTTCTTGCCGTCCACCTCGCAGTCATACACGGCGAGCTTTCCGGCCTTGTAGTCAGCACTGTTGAGCTTGAATGCGGCATTCTCTCCGCCCTGCTCTCCGGCTTCCACCACTTGTGCGTTGGCATCCACAATCATGTCAGCCTTCACCACCTCTTTATATTTCTCAGCCGACTCCACGTCACCGAGATCGCGGATGTTGAGTGCTGCCAAGATTTGCTTTTTCTTGTCGAGCGCCACATTCACATCCTGCATCGGTTTGAGAGCCTGGAAGATATAGGCGAGCAGGAATGCCACAACTATCACCAGCACCGCACTATATATAATAATGTAGGAATTCTTATTTGTATTCATATCTTACTTTTTTATTGGGGGAGTTCAAGGAGTTCAAGGAGTTTAATGGAGTTAAAGACAATAGTCTTGTCACTTCGTTCGGGATGTTCTCAGGGCAAATACATACGTCTTT
>JBJEAY010000808.1:0-4330 GCA_051869575.1 Prevotella sp.
TTAACTCCCTTAACTCCTTTAACTCCCTTAACTCCTTTAACTCCCTTAACTCCCTTATTTATACAGATATCGCTTGATACTCTTTTTGGGTGTCTTCTGGAATTCCTCATGTTGCAGCTGAATTGCCGACAGATGGCAGAAGGGCGGGAGTAGCTCGTTGAGTTCCTTGCGGTTTTGCTCCATCACGCTTTCGATGTCGCTATCGTTGAATTCCATTGCCTTAGCCTCTTCGAAGTCGGGGAAGACGAGACCCACGAGTTTGTCGCCACGCTGCACGATAAGACTCTCGCACACCATAGCCATCGAGTTGAGTTTGTCCTCAATCTCCTCGGGATAAACGTTCTGTCCGTTGGCGCCGAGCAGCATGTTCTTTATGCGTCCGCGGATGAAGACGTGCCCGTCAGCCGACATGGTGGCGAGGTCGCCGGTGTGATACCATCCCTCGTCGTCGAGAGCCTCGCGTGTGGCTTCCTCATTCTTATAATATCCAAGCATGACGTTGGTGCCTCGTGCAACAATCTCGCCGGGGATATTCTCGGGGTCGGCACTAAGTATCTTCACCTCCATGTGACTGACGGGAGTGCCGCACGAGCCGGGCTGGAAGTCGTGCCAGTCGCTATAGGTGATGAGCGGGGCGCACTCGGTGGCTCCATATCCGGCGGTGAGGGGGAAGTCGATGCTCTTGAGGAATGCCTCTATCTCCTGATTGAGGGCTGCACCGCCAGTCATCACCTCGTAGGCATTGCCGCCAAAGGCCTGCATCACCATCTGACAGATGCGCTCCTTCACCTTCTTGTTGATGACGGGCATGTTCCACAGCAGTCTCACCTTGTTGTTCTGTATCTTGGGGAACACCATCTTGCGGATGATTTTCTCCACCACGAGAGGCACGGAGATGACAATTGCAGGATGGATGTCGGCAAAGGCTTGTGCAATGACAGCCGGCGAGGGCAGACGGGTGAGGAAGAAGAGGTGGCAGCCATGGACGAAGGGGAAGATGAATTCCACCGCCATGCCATACATGTGGGCCATGGGCAGGATGCTCAATACGGATGAGCCTTGCGGGATGCGTGTGCCGATGGCGTCAAGACAGAAGTCGAGGTTGCCCCAAATGGCGCGATAGGGGAGCATCACTCCCTTGGAGAATCCCGTGGTGCCGCTGGTGTAGTTGATGATAGCCAGCTCCTCAGCCTCGTCGGCATGATAGCAGACATCCTCAGAGCGGAAGGCACGGGGGAATCGTCTGCCGAATATTTCATTAAGATGTTCGCGTGCGTACGTGAGCTTCTCCGAACGGGAGAGCATGAGCGAGTAGTCGGGCAGGTTGATGATGCCCTCAAGAGTGGGCATCTCGGCGGGATTGATCTCCTTGGCCACATAGTCGCCAACGAACAGGAGTTTCGACTCGCTGTGATTGACGATGTTGTATATCTGCTCGGGTTTGAACTCATTCTGTATGGGCACTGCCACTGCACCATAGGTGAGGGTGGCAAAGAACGCCACTGCCCAGTGGGCGGAATTGCGCCCGCAGAGTCCGATTTTGTCGCCCGGTTTCACTCCGGAATGTTCGAAGAGGATGTGGAGCTTTTCGATTTTGCGCGCCACGTCATGATACTGTAGAGTGATGCCCTTGTAGTCGGTAAGGGCATCAAGGTTCCAGTTGTCGATAATACTTTTTTCAATGTATTTATTGAAGCTACTGAATGTTTTCATTGCACAATTTTATAATTTGTGTGCAAAGATATATCTTTTTCTGCACATTCGCAAACTTTTTGTGCATTTTTTTATGATATACGTGAAAAAAGTTAATATTTTGGTGATTTAGACCATTTTTTTTACTCGTAGCGCATGGATTTGGCAGGATGGATGTGTGAAATGAGGAAACTTGGTCCTACCAACACGAGGACGCTGATGAGGAGTGTGGCGGCATTGATGAGCAGGAACGCGGGCAGGTTGACCTCGGTGGGAGCCTCACTGACATAATAGGTGGTGGGGTCGAGCGAGATAAAGCCTGTTTGGCGTTGAAGCACGATGATGGCGGCGGCAAGCAAGTCGCCGATGAGCATGCCCTTGCCGATGATGAAAACGGCAAACCACAGGAAGGTGTGGCGCACCGATGCTCCCTTCATTCCCAATGCCTTGAGAACGCCAATCATCTGTGTGCGCTCAAGGATGATGATGAGCAGTCCGGAGATCATCGTGAATCCTGCCACACATATCATGAGTGCGAGGATAATCCACACGTTGACATCGAGCAGCGAGAGCCATGAGAAGATCTGCGGATAACTCTCGTAGATGGTTTGGGATGAAAATACGTTGCCCTCGTGGTCGGTAGTGCGGTTGACCTTGTCGGCAATGCGCGACGCCACGGCATCTATCAGTTGCAGGTCGGCCACTCTCACCTCGGCTCCCGAACACAGTTGCCCGTCCCAATTATTTAGTTTGCGGGCAGTGTATAAGTCGGTGAAGCATAAAGAGTTATCAAACTGACTCATGTTGGTTTGGTAGATGCCCGAGACGGTGAATCTTCTCATCTTCACACCAGTGTCGGAGATGAAGTAGGCATATACCTTGTCGCCCGTCTTGAGATTCATCTTGTCGGCTGTGGCTGACGAGAGAAGCAGGTTGCCCTTGTTGGCTGAGTCGCTGAAAGAGGGCAGGCTGCCGCTTTTGAGGTTGGACTTGATGAACGAGAGGTCGTATTCAGGTCCGATGCCCTTGAACGAAATGCCAAGGAAGTCCTCGTCGGTCTTCAGTATGCCCTGCGTGAGCGCGAAACGCTCAACATGCGCCACTCCCTCAATGCCCTTGATAACGCGCATGATGCTGTCGTCGATACAGATGGGATAGGGGTCGGAGCTCTGCATGGTGAGGAAGTTGGCCACCTGTATATGGCTGCCGAAACCGATGACCTTGTCTCGTATGGTGTGCTTGAATCCAAGCACCACCGACACGGTGAGAATCATCACGGCAAGTCCGATAGCCACGCCAGCCGTAGCTATATGAATGGCAGGGCGGCTCACCTTACGCTTGTCGCCCTTGTCGCTGTAGATACGTTTTGCTATGAAAAACGAGAGGTTCATTCGTCGGTCCTTCCTGGATAAGCCTCAAGAGCCTTCTGCAGTACGATGAGTGCGCGCGAGAGGTCTTCCTTCTTTAGCACGTAGGCGATACGCACCTGATTGTAGCCTGCTCCCGGAGTGGTGTAGAAACCTGAGGCAGGAGCCATCATTACAGTCTCGCCCTCGTAGTTGAATTCCGACAAGCACCAGCGGCAGAACTTCTCACTGTCGTCAACAGGCAGTTTTGCCACCGTATAGAACGCTCCCATGGGGATTGGCGAATAGACGCCGGGGATGCGGTTGAGACCGTCGATGAGGCACTTGCGTCGCCCCACGTATTCGTCATATACATCGCGCAGATATTCCTCGGGAGTGTCGAGCGATGCCTCAGCCACAATCTGTCCTATCAGGGGAGGTGAGAGTCGTGCCTGGCAGAATTTCATCACAGCCTTGCGCACCTCCTCGTTCTTGGTGATGAGTGCTCCGATGCGGATACCGCACTCTGAATAACGCTTTGACACCGAGTCAATTAGGATAACATTCTGCTGTATTCCTTCAAGGTGGCATGCACTGATGTATGGGGAGCCAGTGTAGATATATTCGCGATACACCTCATCCGAGAAGAGGTAGAGGTCGTACTTCTTCACGAGGTCGCGAATCTGATTCATCTCGCGACGTGTGTAGAGATATCCCGTGGGGTTGTTGGGGTTGCATATCATGATGGCACGAGTGCGATCGTTGATAAGTTCCTCAAACTTCTCCACCTTGGGCAGCGAGAATCCCTCCTCGATGGTAGTGGCGATGGTGCGTATCTTTGCTCCTGCCGATATGGCAAATGCCATATAGTTGGCATAGGCAGGCTCGGGCACGATAATCTCGTCGCCAGGGTTGAGGCACGACATAAAAGCGAAGAGCACAGCCTCGCTACCGCCCGACGTGATGATGATGTCGTCGGCGGTGACGTTGATATTGTACTTTTTGTAGTAGTCAACAAGTTTCTCGCGGTAGCTGAGATAGCCCTGCGACGGTGAATATTCAAGGATATTGCGGTCGATGTGCTTGAGCGCATCGAGTCCTTCTTTAGGCGTGGGCAGGTCGGGTTGTCCGATGTTGAGGTGATACACCTTGGTGCCACGCTTTTTTGCTGCTGCGGCCAGAGGGGCGAGTTTCCTGATAGGAGATTCGGGCATCTCAAGTCCGCGAACTGAAATTTCCGGCATTCTTTTTTCTTTTTTTTGGGTGCAAAGGTAGTGTTTTTCTGACAATCT
>JBJEAY010000809.1:0-4317 GCA_051869575.1 Prevotella sp.
AAGGCGCAGGTGAAGGCATGCAAGGCTCACTTGTATTTCGAACTTATCCGTCGATATGGACCAATAATTCTTGTGCCGGAAAATATACCCGCCAATGCTGAAATCAGCGATATGCAGATACCACGCTCGTCAATCGACGACTGTGTCAATGCCACGGTTGAGCTGCTCGACAGTGCCATTGCCGTGCTTCCGCCACAAAGCGGTTTGGGCAGCGACCTGCTCTGCTTCTATAGCAAGGAGGGAGCGGCAACCCTGAAGGCCATGCTGCTGCTCTATGCCGCATCGCCATTGTTCAACGGCAACGAGATGTTTGCCAAGTTCACCAACAAGAACGGCGAGCGCATGTTCCCTGAATACGACAAGGAGAAGTGGCGTCGTGCTGCTGAAGCTGCCGACGAGGCAATAGCCATGGCAAAGACTAACGGGCACGAGCTGATGAAGGGAAGTACCGACCGCCCCACAACTTTCATGAACGTGATGCGCGACATTGAGAACTCGTGCAACGACTACAACTATGTCAACAAGGAAGCACTTGTGCTTATCCACAATCATGGATACTCTTTTGAGCAATACTATCATCCAAAGGTTGAGAGCCAGTATAAGGCCTATTACGACTGGAAGTGCGAGAGTGGCATTTATCCAACGTTGAAGATGGTGGAGACATTCTATACAGAACATGGACTGCCAATATCGGAAGACAAGCAGTGGATGGCAAATATGTATCAGGCATCGAAGGAAACCGACGAACGCTATAGGAATGTTGTCAACTTCGACAAGCCGATACTCAATCTCCATCGCCGTCGCGAGCCACGCTTCTATGCCAACATCATTGCCCATGGCACATGTTGGTATCACAAGATGTCGTCATCATCTACCAAGTATGAGGCCATCGACTGCAACATGCTCAAGGGCGAGATGTACGGCACCAACCAGTCGCGCCTGGTTTCCAATGTTCCGCAGTGCATCACGGGATATTATGTAAAGAAGTTCGACCAAAGCGATGTGTCCAAGTACAACTACCAATATTATGTTGGTAGAGTAGGCGACAAGGCCGACATATTGTGGCGACTGCCCGACTTGCTTCTTGCCAGTGCAGAGGCATGGAACGAATATCTCGACCAGCCCGACGAGCGTGTTTATGGTCCTCTCGACGAGGTGCGCCGCCGTGCAGGCATTCTGCCGGTAAGGGAGGCATGGGAAACCTACGCCCGCAATCCCAAGAACGTTACGACAAAAGCGGGTATGCGCAGCATCATTCGTCAGGAACAGGACATTGAGTTCTGTTTTGAGGGTAAGCGTTTCTGGAACGTGCGCCGCTGGATGACCGCTCCCGAGGAATTCAACCAGAGCATCATGGGATGGAACATTCTTGGCACCACCGACCAGAAGTTCTACAACGACTATCGCGGACCGAAGGTTGTTAACAAGAGTCACTCGTTCACCGCCCCCCGCGACTACTTCTTCCCAATCAATGCCGAGGAGATACTCATTTCGGGAGTAAAACAGAATATGGGATGGTAAAAAAATAAAAACAGAAAATTATGAAAAAGACAATATTTATGTTATTGGCTGTGTTGTCGCTCTACTCATGCAGCGACGACAAAGAGCTGATACACGTCAACCTGGCTGACAACGCACTCGTCGTCAAGCCGGCGGCAGGTGGGGCAATGCTGTATTTCGCCCTGCCCAACGACCCCGACATAACGGGCATCCACGTTAGATACACCGACTGCTATGGCAATCCGATATTGAGGACTGCAAGCACACAGACCGACTCTCTATCGCTTACAGGCTTCAACGAAGCCACAGAGAACGTGCCTGCCGAAGTGACCATACAGTTTCGTAATGGTTCGGAAAGCGCGGGCATTCCTCTCACGTTCAGCACACTCGACTCCGCTCCCGTTGCTTTCATAAAGTCGGTGCAAGTTGAGTCGGGCTGGGATGGATTCTCCATCAACTACGATGCCCCTGAGAATGTCAAGGGACTTTTCCACGTCTTTTATCTCGGCACCAATGCCTACACGCAGAAGGAAGACACGGTGCTGATGGAGACAAGAGGCATTGTTGCCGGAGGCGACACCATTATCTATCAGCCCAAGCAGGAGATGTCTAAGCTCGACATCATTATCAAGGCTGAAGACTATCGAGGTAACATCGTCGGACAACGCCAGTGGCAGGTGGAGGCAATGCAGACTGGCAAGCACAATATCAAGAAAATCTATTATGCCAACTCGCTTGAGGACGACAATGAGAAGGTGGGCATTGAATACCTTACCGATGGCGATACCAACGGATGGCGATGGTTTGAGTCGAAGGACGACCACAAATTCTATACCTTCATATCGAAGAAGAATGGAGTTGGAGAAGGCTCAGCACCAATGTATGTTGACATTGGCGAGGTCATACCGACAGCCTCTGTCAGATTGTATGCCTACTTATATACAGGTTCTGGTTGGGGCACATGTGGAGCAGGCTCGCCATGTTTCGGTAGCACGTATTGTTATTATGTTGAGACAAACTTAGTGGGACAACTGATCAATAGATGTTATTATAACAGATTGCCTTGCGACATCGATGTGTATGCAAGCAATGAACCGGGTGACACCCAGGATTTTGAACACCTGAAATGGGTGAAGTTGGGCAAGTTCAAGGAGTCGAACACTCTGGCGCAGGAAAACCTGAGGGGTTGTTGGTTCTATGGTTGTACCGACACAAGAGGGTATGACGGAGGTGACGCGACAGCAGAAGCCAACAAGGCACTCGATCCCAAATACCTTGAAATAAAGTTTATGGCTGCAGGACAGGGTGAAGGCTACCGCTACCTGAAGCTCGTATTTAACGATGCCTATAGATACTATGATGAATTTGCCAATGGTACGAACACGCTGATGAAGGTGCTCACCTTCAACGAACTTGAGGTATATACAAAGAAATAAGAAAACACCAACGATTATGAAAAAGCAAATATTAGCAATAGCCGCCATGGCACTGATGACGTCTTGTGGGGAAAGCCTGTTCGACACCTACAAGGACTATGCAGGCGACGGCGAGATAAGATATGTGGGTAAGGTGACCGACCTTACCGCCACTCCCGGATGGGAACACATCAATGTCAGCTGGACAAACAGTCAGGATCCCATCGTTGACCAGGTAGAGGTGAAGTGGGTGGATGGCGAAAGGCGCGACTCGGTGTTCCTGCCTGCAGGCACCACCGATTATGATATACAGAATATCACCTCAGGTTCTACACTCGAAATCAGCGTTATGTCGGTGGACAAGAATCTCAACGAGTCGATGGCACAGACAACCTACGTGAGGGCATTCACTCCCGAGCACGAACTTGTTCAGGCGTTCACGCGCATTGTTGCCAAGAACTATTTCCTCAAGAACCACCTGCTGCTCACTTTCGTGGGATGGGGAGAGGAGTTGGACGAGGCATACATCACCTACACACAAAAGAGCACGGGAAAGGAAATAAGATATGAACTGACACCGGAGATTGTAGGCGCGCTGCATCTCGACATTCCTGATGTTGACAGCTCAAAGCCTGTCATGCTCTATCGCAACGGATATCTGCAGGGATGTGAAGACCTCATTGTCAACGACCCGATTACGCTCGAAACCGACGTTGCCTTTGACGCTGAGTTCAAGGACGAACTGAAACGTCAGTTCGGCTACGACCAGATTGTTCCACAGGATTGGGCGGACAATGTTGAGACATTCGACCTCGATTGGGACATGAGCAATCTGCTCGACCTCTTCAAACTTCCGAAATTGAAGACGCTCAACCTCGGCAAGAACCGTTATGTGCGTGCCGACCAGCGTGACGACGAAGAGAAGGGACAGAGCAAACTGATGGAAGTGGAGTTGTGCAACTGGGTGCTGAAAACCATGCATGAACTTACAGGTCTGAAGGTTAACCGCTACGACAAGCATTACAAGGAACTTGCCTCAACAGACTATATCCACGACATCAATCATGACGGCGAGCCAAAGTTGAATATGATCGACCTTAGCAAGGCCACTGTCCACATGATGCCCGCAGATGACGAGGATCTCGTGGCGATGGGATGGAGTTCGCATCCTGAATACCTTGTCGATGGTGACGAAACTACACTATGGAATCCTTATATGTCGGATAAGAGCATCGAATATACTCTCGACATCGACATGAAGGAAACACATAAGGTGAGTGGCATGCGATTAGTGCAGAGCTACTACGACGAGGCCAATGCCTCATACCGTTCGCTCTCGCCCTCTATGGTAGGGTGTTCAAAATTGTCTATATCAACGAGACGAAAAAGTGACGTATGTCAT
>JBJEAY010000810.1:0-4303 GCA_051869575.1 Prevotella sp.
AACGTAATTAATAACAATGGTGCCGTAAGGCACTTTTTAAAGTGCACTCATATATGTATATAAAAAATAAATATTATATTCATTATTATAAAAGTTTAGAAATAATAGTGGCATAAGTGGCAGAGTGAGCACTCGGAGGGTCAGAACGGCAAGTCGGCAGTGGAGGCAATTCGACGACTGTTGATCTCCGTAGCCTCCAATTCCACCACTAGATAACCTCGCCTGTTGCCATTGCGCATACGCTGGAATCCCTTCTTGTCGAGTATCTGACAGAGGGTGCGCAGCGGGATGGGGCGGTGGATATTGCCATAGCTGATGAGCTTGGCCTGAATCTCGGAGGTGGCGAGGAATGCACATAGGTAGCTCTGCAACGTGTCGTTGCAGAAATATGACTTATAGGTCAAAAGACATGGTCTTCCAAGACGAGGTCTTGGAAGAAATTAAAAAATTAAAGTCGCTTCGCGATATTAAAGAATTAAAAAAATAAAGAATTAAAGAATAAAAAGCAGCCTTGAGGGGCTGCTTTTTATTGTATTATAATGTGCGAAGGGCTGATAGCAGTTCGGCATTCTCGGTCTTGGAACCGATGGTGATGCGGAGACAATTGCCACACATGGTGACACGATTGCGATTGCGCACGATAATGCCCTTGGAAACGAGATAGTCGTAGGTGGATTGTGCATCCTCTACCTCGACGAGGAAGAAGTTGGCATCGGTGGGGTAGAGCTTCTTGGTGATGGGAAGCATGGTGAAGGCATCCATCACGCGGGTGCGCTCCTGGAGAATGAGGCGTGCCCACTTGTCAATCTCATAGGGGTCGTCGAGCACTTCGAGGGCTTTCTGCTGGGCAAGGAGATTGATGTTGTAGGGATATTTCACCTTGGTCATAATGTCGATAATCTCCTTGGAGGCGAACGCCATACCGAGACGCAGGGCGGCACAGCCCCATGCCTTGCTCATGGTGTTGAGCACGACGATGTTGGGATGTTGTGCCAGTTCATGACGGAAGGGACGCTGCGAAGAGAAGTCGCTATATGCCTCGTCGATGACGACTATGCCGTCGAAGCCGTTGATGATTTTGTATATCTCGTCGCGGTTGAGGGCATTGCCCGTGGGGTTGTTGGGCGAGCACAGCCAGATGAGTTTGGTGTGTGCGTCGGTGGCGGCGAGGAGTTTGTCGGCATTGAGAAGGAAGCCTTCGTCGAGGCACACCGGTCGATACTCCACATCGTTGATGTCGGCACATACGCGGTACATACCGTAGGTGGGTTCGATTGCCACAACATTATCTATCTTCGGTTCGGTGAAGCAGCGGTACATGAGGTCGATGGCCTCGTCGCTACCGTTGCCGAGGAAGATGTTCTCAGCCGGTACGCCCTTCACTTGTGATAGTTTGTCCTTGAGGGCAAGCTGGAGTGGGTCGGGGTAGCGGTTGTAGGGATTGTTATAGGGGTTCTCGTTGGCATCGAGATACACGCTTGCGTTCCTGCCGCTGAACTCGTTGCGGGCGCAGCTGTAGGGCGCTAAATCCCATATATTCTTACGTGTAAGTTCTTGTAATGTTTTCATGAAGAACTTTAATATTTTAATTCTTTAATTTTTTATTTTTTTTATTCTCACGGTCATTGCATTGCGATGGGCGTCGAGCCCCTCGGCGGCTGCCATTGTCTCGACGGCATGACCGATGTGACGGATGCCCTCCTCGGTGATGTGCTGGAAGGTGATCTTGCGGCAGTAGCTGTCGAGGTTGACACCATTGTATGCCACGGCATATCCGTGGGTGGGCAGGGTGTGGTTGGTGCCACTGGCATAGTCGCCGGCACTCTCACAGGCATACTTGCCAAGGAACACGCTGCCGGCATTGATGACCTTGTCGGCGAGCGACTCATAGTTGTCGGTCTGGATGATGAGATGCTCAGGGGCATAGGTGTTGGCGAGGTCGATGGCCTCGTCGTCATTAGCCACTAACACCAACTTGCTGTTGTCGAGAGCCTTGGCGGCAATCTCCTTGCGAGGCAACAGGTCGAGCTGACGCTTCACTTCGTCACTTACTTGCTGAAGCATTGGTTCTGAGGTGGTTATGAGGATGGCTTGAGAGTCGATGCCATGCTCGGCTTGCGACAGAAGGTCGGCGGCAATGAATGACGCGTTGGCGTTGGCGTCGGCAATGACGCACACCTCCGACGGACCGGCGGGCATGTCGATAGCCACGTCGTGGAGACTAACCTCCTGCTTGGCTGCCATCACATACTGGTTGCCCGGACCGAAGATCTTATACACCTTGGGCACTGACTCAGTGCCATAGGCCATGGCGCCGATGGCCTGCACTCCGCCAGCCTTGAAGATATGGCTGACACCTGCAATGCGCGCTGCCACGAGGACGGCGGGATTGACCTTGCCATCGCTATTGGGAGGAGTGCAGAGCACAATCTCACGACAACCGGCTATCTTGGCGGGGGTGGCAAGCATGAGCACGGTGCTGAACAACGGGGCGGTGCCGCCGGGGATATACAAGCCCACCTTGTCGATGGCCACGCTCTTCTGCCAACAGGTGACTCCCGGTTGGGTGCTCACCTTGCTGCCCACAAAGCGCTCCGACTCATGGAAGGTGCGGATGTTGTCGTGGGCCAATCGGATGGCTGACTTCAGGTCGTCATCCACAAGGCTCTCAGCCTCGTCCATCTCAGCCTCACTGACTGCCAACGAGGAGAGACGGGCATGGTCGAACTTCAGTTCGTATTCCTTCACTGCCTCGTCGCCTCGTGATTTCACATCGTCGAGAACACCACGCACGGTGGCTGTGAGCTGTGAGACGTCGAGGTGAGGACGCTCAACAATCTCAGCCCACTCTTCTCGCTTGGGATATAATATAGTCTTCATTTACAAAATCATCTTTTCGATAGGGGTTACGAGAATACCCTGAGCACCCATTTCCTTGAGTTTGCCGATAATCTCCCAGAAGCGCTTCTGGTCGAGAACGGTGTGGACGGAGCACCACTCTTCGTCGGCAAGAGGAATGACCGTAGGGCTCTTCAAGCCAGGGAGGACATTGATAATATCCTGTAGGCGAGCCTTGGGGGCATTCATGCGCACATACTTCTTATCCTCGGCACTGCGCACTGCCTCGAAGCGGAAGAGCATCTCCTGAAGAGTGGCCTTCTTCTCGTCGTCCATATCCTTGTTGCCGATGAGGAGAGCCTCGCTCTGCATGACAATCTCCACCTCGCGCAGGTTGTTGCTGACGAGGGTGGAACCGCTGCTGACAATATCAAAGATACCGTCGGCAAGACCAATACCCGGGGATATCTCAACACTGCCCGTGATGACGTGGATCTCGGTGTTGATACCATGCTTCTCCATGAAATGTCGCAGTATGCCGGGGTATGACGTGGCAATCTTCTTGCCGTTGAACCACTCAAGTCCGGGATAGTCAATGTCCTTGGGAATAGCCAACGAGAGTCGGCACTTGCTGAATCCGAGGCGCGAGATGATGTCGGCATCCTCGCCACGCTCTACAAACTCGTTCTCGCCCACAACGCCAAGGTCGGCAACACCACTTGCCACACTCTGTGGGATGTCGTCGTCGCGGAGGTAGAGTACCTCTAACGGGAAGTTGGATGATTGCACCAGGAGGGTGCGCTTGCTTGCGCTGACCTTGATGTCAGCCTCGGCGAGAAGATTCATTGTGTCGTCGAAAAGACGACCTTTTGACTGTACTGCAATTCTTAACATTTCTTGTTTTTTTATTTATTTCTCAAAATTTCGTTGCAAAATTAATGAAAAATATGGTAATCTGCAAGAAAATGTGTACTTTTGCACTCAAAATGTAATAAAATTGAGAAATAAGACACTTTTTTCAATCGTTTTTGCCCTGTTTTGGTGCTCAATACTCATAATATCGGGAGGGTGCCAATCGCAGCGCAAGGAAGCGGCACCGCTATGGGATGATGCCGCCGACTCGACGTCGGCCGACGGATTTGACCTCGAACAGATACAGGCCAACGGCGAACTCATCATGCTCACAGTGAACGGTCCGGAGACATATTATGACTTCCGCGGGCGCGAGATGGGAGCACAGTATATGCTATGCCAACGATTTGCCGACAAGATTGGAGTGAGACTGAGAGTGGAGGTGTGTCGCGACACGACGGAGATGGTGAGAAGGCTCGCAAAGGGCGACGGAGACATAGTGGCATGCCAGTTGAGGACAACGGATATCCGAATGTCGAAGGACACTATACAGATGTTGGAATCATGCGGTGCGGGTAGCGACTCAACAGGATATTGGCTGGTGATGAAGGAC
>JBJEAY010000811.1:0-4297 GCA_051869575.1 Prevotella sp.
GTAATATCCAGATATAAACATGAATCCCGTAACTCCACATTTTCCCAAACTGAACAATCCAAGATGATGGGCTGTTGCCCAGTCACTACCTAATGAATACAGATAGTCATAATCTAATCCACTTCCATGAGCATACGCATGCAGAGTTACTATCATCAACATGAACCAAAGACGCAACAATTCTATCGAAGAGTTACGATTGTTGTATTTTTCAAGAATTGCCATATCATATATTTAACTTTTACTGTACATATTCTATTTCATCATCATTCATATCCCTGTATATCCCAGTCTTTACTAACTTGGCAGGTTGCCCTGCTATGATGGATGCTTCTGGTATATCGTATGCTTTGTTCACTAATGAGTTGGATGCTACCGTTGTCCTCTTTGGAAGAACCGTGTTCTTCTGTACAACACTTCTAAAGCCGAACCAACATCCTTCTCCTATTCTGATTGGTCCATAGGCTTTTGGACTTTCTCTTCCGTCTAGGTATTTCATCCTATGAAAGTCGGTGTCCATAAAAGTACATTCCCATCCACATGAAACATCCTTTCCAAACACAATGTTGTCATAACATGCAATCTTCAAAGAAGTAGTTGCTGAAAATCCATCCCCCAAAACGAGACATCCAGTTTTGCCCGTAGAGATATAAGAATCATTACCTATAGAGCAATGTCCCTTAAATATTATGGTACCACGATTCTGAAACATAATACCTTTCGACGGATATATCGAAACACCGAAAACACCCAATCTAATCATACCTGGTTTTACCCCCCCCCTGTATAATCACTTTACCTTTCAAAGTGAGCAGATTGGGCTTCCTCAAATAGACGGGCAAGTATATTGCCTGTCTGAATGGAAGGTAATGGAAGTTGAAGTAGATAGTCGGTATTATGTACTTCAATACCCAAGCATCACGCTTTATCTTTTTGAATATCCTATTAAGATTCATATAACTTATCGTTTATATCAAAGTATAACACTGCATCCTTAAGGTAAGCATGCTTTAAGTCCTTCTCGCTGAGTATCGCCTTCTCTACTGGTATGTGCCAATCAATGCCAAGTGATTCGTCCTTTATGTTGATGCCACCATCAGCCTCGGGATGATAGAAGTTGTCGCACTTGTATTGGAAGATTGCGGTTTCAGAGAGGACTGCGAAGCCATGGGCAAAGCCTCTTGGCACGAAGAACTGGCGATGGTTGTCTTCTGTCAGTTCTACGGCTACATGTTGGCCGAATGTAGGTGAACCCTTGCGAATGTCAACAGCAACATCGAGCACTGAGCCTTTTACACAGCGCACGAGTTTGCTCTGGGTATATGGCATACGCTGATAGTGCAAACCTCGCATCACGCCGTATGAAGACATGGATTCATTGTCCTGCACAAAGTTGATACTATGCCCAAGGATGGGCGTTACCTTATTGTCGAATTCCCTCTGAGAGAAGCTCTCGAAGAAATAGCCTCGGGAGTCTTTGAATACGCGCGGCTCAATGATGAGCACGCCGGGGATATTTGTTTTTATTATATTCATTGTTGATCAGTATTAACGACAACGGGGACAACGTTGAACAACTTTTTATCCGTAATAGGCTTTGTACCACACGGCAAAGCGGCGGAGACCTTCACGCAAAGGAGTGGAGGGCTTGAAGCCGAAGTCTTGTTCGAGAGGGGTGGTGTCGGCGTAGGTGACGGGGACATCTCCGGGCTGCATGGGAACAAGCTGCTTGTGGGACTCGAAGTCGTAGTCTTCGGGGAGGACTCCTGCACGGACGAGTTCCTCCTGAAGGATGGTGACGAAGTCGAGCAGGTTTTCAGGGCTGTTGTTGCCGACGTTATAGACCTTATACGGAGGGATGGGAAGACCGTCTTCTCCGTTTTCTTTTTCAGGGGCGTGCTGCATCACACGGATGACTCCTTCCACGATGTCATCGACGTAGGTGAAGTCGCGCTTGCAGTTGCCGTAGTTGAAGATCTTGATGGTGTCGCCCTTCACCAACTTGTCGGTGAAGCCGAAATATGCCATGTCGGGACGGCCGGCAGGGCCATAGACGGTAAAGAAGCGGAGACCTGTACTCGGAATGTTGTAGAGCTTGCTGTAGGCATGTGCCATCAGTTCGTTGCTCTTCTTGGTGGCGGCATAGAGGGACACGGGATTATCCACCTTATCATCGGTGGAATACGGCACTTTCTTGTTGGAGCCATAGACACTGCTACTGCTGGCATACACGAGATGCGCCACTTCGTGATGACGGCAGGCTTCAAGAATGTTGTAGAAGCCGATGAGGTTGGACTCGATATAGGCATCGGGATTGGTGATGCTATAGCGAACGCCTGCTTGGGCGGCAAGATTTACTACAACGTCTATGTCGTTTTCAGTGAAGACCTTGTCGATGAGGGGCTTGTCGGCGATATTGCCTTTGATGAAAGTCATGGAAGGGATTTCCTTTAGACGCTCGTACTTGATGTTGACATCGTAGTAGTCGGTGATGGAATCGATGCCGATTACTTTGATGTTATCAAACTCTTTCAACAGTCTCTTGACCAAGTTGCTGCCGATAAATCCGGCTGCTCCTGTTACCAATATGGTTTTACCGTTCAAATCAATGTTATATTGTAACATATTATTGTATATTTAATTAAGGAAGTTAAAGAATTTAAAGACAAATGTCTGAGCCGAAAATAACCCTGAAATTAGATAAACCTTGCTCCGTCGTCGGGCTGTACCCAATAGACTTTGAAGGTGTCGATGTATTCGGGGTATTCCTTCAGATATTGCTCGGTCAATGTCTTTTCTATCTCTTCCTTGTAGGCAGGATCGACGAGGGCGATGACTGCGCCTTTGAAGCCGGCTCCTGAGAAGCGACCGCCATAGACTCCTTGCAGGGGGCGCATGATGTTGTAGATGGAGATGAGTTCGGGAGAACCACACTCGTAGTTGTGGATGCTGCTCTCGCAGGAGTCGAAACTCAGTTTGCCGAAGAGTTGGAGATTGCCTGTCTCCCATGCGGTCACTCCTTGGCGCACACGGCGGTATTCGCTGTAGAAGTGTTCGGCGCGACGGGCGAAGCGGGAGGGCATCATGTCGCGGGTTTTGTCGAAGGTTTCCTTAGGAATGTCGCGAAGGAAGGTCTTCTCGAAGGTCTTCAGCGGCTGCTCGTGGTAGGCAAGCATATTCCATGCTGCTGTCTTGCACTCGAAGACTCGCAGGTTGTAGTCGCTGTTGACCAAGCTACGGGTGAGACCGGAGAAGAAGATGCCAATCTCGAAGTCTGGCATGGAGGGGTTGCGGCGGATGATGCGGTAGTCGTTGGAGTCGCAATCCAAGAACAGCAGTCCGTCCTTCTTGCCCAAGGCGATGCAGGCCTGATCGAGAATGCCGTTGTTCAGACCGATATACTCTCGTTCTGCCTCGGATGCTATCTGCACCACCTCGAAGGGTTGGAGTCGGATGCCGTTGGCCTTGGCGAATGCCATGACGTAGGCGATGAGCACGGCGGCAGAGGAACTGAGTCCGCCGACGGGCAGCGAGCCTTTGATGACACCCTCGATGCCGTGGGGCAGCTCGAAGCGTTTCTTCAATGCATATTTCGCTCCACGGGCATAGTCGCCCCAATGTTTTTCCCTTACCTCAGTGCGTTTGGCAAGGTCGAACTCCACCGTTCCCTCAAAGGAAAGGGAGGAGAGTTTGACTAAAGAATCCTCACGAACATTGAACCAGAGGTCAACGCCCTTGTTGATGGCAAAGCCTGTGACGAGACCATGCTGGTGGTCAACGTGGGCACCGATGGGGCAGACCCTGTAGGGACTGAAGATATGATATTGATAATTATCCATACTTTTCACATGCTTCTTTGTAGGTATCGAGACTACCGATGTCAAAACGGAGGTTTTCGCCTGTTCCTGCCATCGGCCAAGCGTGCATCACGGTATGCTCCACCATATAGTGGGCAAGATTGCCTGGCGCATCCTTGCCGCAACCGTTCTCCACGGAATGGCGGACAAGGTCAAGGTCGTGCTTCTTATATATATAGAAAGGTGGAACTGCCCAATGGCTCTTGGGGTGTTCGGGTTTCTCCTCCATATTGAGCACCTTGTTGTTTTCGTCCAACACGACAACACCTGTGCGCTGCAGCTTTTCCACAGAAGGTTGGTCGTGGCAGATAATGCACGATGTGCCTTTTGCCTTGACATACTCCACAAAATCGCGGAAGGAGAAGAATAGCAGGTTGTCGGCGGCGACGACAAGAAGGTCATCATCCAACTGTAGCTTATCCATGGCAAATAGGAGGTCT
>JBJEAY010000812.1:0-4286 GCA_051869575.1 Prevotella sp.
GTTGCAAAATTAATAAATAAAATCCATACTATGAAACAAATCCAAAAAAAATTGATACATTTACCATATTGGCGCAAAAAATGTAGTGATAAATACCGTTAAAATGTTGGCGGATTGGGGATTATTTATTATCTTTGCGCAGATTTTGAGATAATATAATTACGTAGAAACTAATAAAGAGCAATAATTATCATGGAAAGAACTTGGAGATGGTTTGGCAAGAACGACAAGATCACCCTTGCCATGCTGACGCAAATCGGCGTTGAGGGCATAGTGACCGCCCTGCACGACGTGCCGCTCGGCGAAGTGTGGACACGCGAGAAGATACGCGACCTCAGAGAGTATATCGAACAGTATGGAATGAGATGGAGCGTAGTGGAGAGTCTGCCTGTGGTGGAGACCATCAAATATGGCGGTCCCGACCGCGACGAGCAGATTGAGGTGTATAAGCAGTCGATGCGCAACCTCGCCGCCGAGGGTGTCAAGTGCATCTGCTACAACTTCATGCCCGTGCTCGACTGGGCGCGCACCGACCTGCTGCACGAGAATCCCAACGGTTCGAGCAACCTCTACTTCTCGTATGCCGAATTTGCATATTTCGACATTTATATCCTCAAGCGCGAGGGCGCACGCGAGGAGTGGGCCGACTTCCACAAGTTTGAGGGGCGCAACGTGCTCGCCGAGGCCGACGAACTCGCCAAGACGATGACTCCCGAGAAGGACCACAAACTCGTGGAGAACATCGTGATCAAGACTCAGGGCTTCGTCAGCGGCAATTTCCACGAGGACGACGAGCACCCGATAGAACTCTTCCGCCAGTTCCTCAATCTCTATAAGGGCATCGACAAGGAGCAGTTGCGCGCCAACATGAAATACTTCCTCGAGGCCATCATGCCAGTGTGCGAGGAGACGGGCATCAACATGTGCGTGCATCCCGACGACCCGCCAATCCCCGTGCTCGGACTGCCCCGCATCGTCAACTCTGACGAGGACATCCAGTGGTTCCTCTCGGCAGTGGATAATCCCCACAACGGACTCACCTTCTGCGCCGGTTCACTCTCGGCAGGCATTCAGAACGACGTGGTGGAGCTGGCAAAGAAGTATGCCTCGCGCACGCATTTCGTGCATCTGCGCTCGTGTCATATCTTCCCCAATGGCGACTTCACTGAGGCATCCCATCTCGGCGGACGTGCCGACATCATCGAGCTTGCCCGCATCTTCGAGAAAGAAAACCCGAATCTCCCCATGCGTGTGGATCACGGCATGACGATGCTTGGCGACGAGAGCCGCGGCTACAACGCCGGCTACTCCTTCCTCGGCCGCATGTTCGCCCTCGGACAGGTGGAGGGCATCCTCGCCACCGTCGATCGCGAGCTCGGCATCGAATACAAGCAACCGGGATTTTTTGATTAAATGAAGAGTGAAGATTATTTAGGCACGGATTGACACGGCTTTTTTTAAAAAGACACAGCTGGGCTGCGCTATGGATATGGGCTATATTTGCTAAGAGGCTATACTAAAAGTATAGACACGGCTCGTCTGCGATTGTACAAACTAAGCCGTGAACTTGCGAAGCAAGCCATAAATACGAAGTGCCGTGTTTTATATCAATGCGGAGCCAAGCCGTGTCTTTGAAAAAGCCGTGGATTTCCGTGCCAAAAAAAATAAGAAACGAAGTTCGACAAAGTCAATTAAAAATTAAGAATGAACAGCTTATTTAATATCCAGGGCTACGTGGTAGCCATCACGGGCGGCACCGGAGTGTTGGGCCGCGCCATTGCAAAATACCTGGCTCTCAACGGAGCCAAAGTGATAATCCTCGGACGCAAGGAAGAAGTGGGCGCCGAGATAGTGGCCGACATCCGCAAGGCGGGCGGCGAGTGTGAATTCCTCAAGACCGACGTGATGAATCAGGAAGTGGTGCAGCAAAACTGCGACTACATCATCGAGAAATACGGTCGCATCGACACCCTGCTCAATGCCGCAGGAGGCAACATGAAGGGAGCCACCATCACCCCCGAGCAAACCTTCTTCGACCTCGAGGCCAAGCAATTCCAGACAGTGCTCGACCTCAATCTCACGGGCACCGTCATCCCCACGCAGGTGTTCCTGCGCCCGATGGTCAATCAGGGCAAGGGCTCAATCATCAACTTCTCGTCGATGGCAGCCTTCCGCCCCATGACTCGCGTGTGCGGATATGCCGCAGCCAAGGCGGGCATCAGCAATTTCACCGCCTTCATGGCCACCGAGTGCGCCAAGAAATTCGGCGAGGGCATCCGCGTGAACGCCATTGCCCCGGGCTTCTTCATCACCGAGCAGAACCGTGCCTTGCTCACCAATCCCGACGGCACCTACACCCAGCGCGGACAGGATGTGATACGTCAGACTCCCTTCGGTCGCATGGGCGAGCCCGAGGAGCTCTGCGGCACCATCCACTATCTCATGTCGGATGCCGCCAAATTCGTCACCGGCACTGTTGCCGTAGTGGATGGCGGTTTCAACTGCTTCGCGATGTAATTTATTCTTTTCCATATATATACATAAAAAAAAAAGAGTGTCACCTGATGACGGGTGACGCTCTCTTTTTTTATTTTCTCTACGCTACAGCGCAACTGATGCCAAGTGCGGTTCCTACCGCTGCCAATAGTGCTGAGGCGAGGTTCCACAGAAACTTTATCAGCCTCGATTTGTTCTCTTGAGTCATAATTTTAATATTTTAATTTTTTAATATCCGAAGGACTTTAATTTCGATAGCCCCATTAAAGGGGCTATCGACCTACTCGTAGTAGTCCTCACCACCTGAGTCAGAACCTGAGCCGCCAGTGTTGTCGGGGTCGGTCACGTCGCTGCCCTGGTCATCCGAGCCGCTGCCGCTTGAGGTGTTGTCCTCAATCACGAGTCCCTTGACGATGCGTTTGAACTCAACCGACTGCTGGAAACGGGTGTCCCACTTCTTCGGCATGTCGATTACGATGCAAGCAGTGAGGTCGCTCGTTGCGAGGTCGCTTGCCACAAGTTCGCGGTTGACGTCAATCTTGTCGGCAGCGGCGGTATTGCCGACAGCCATGTAGTCGGCCTTGCGCTGGGTGAGCTTCGCCTTGAGCTGGCTCTGGGTGATTGAACCCTTCACGGTGGGTCGGAAGGTGAGACCGTCGGGCGATGCCACGATTTTGGCGTTGAGCCCGAGGATAAGCGGGATATTCTTCTCCAGCTGCTTCATCACTGCCGACACGTCGGCGGCGGTCACCGTTGAACCCTGAGCGAGATAGTCGCAGAAGGTGTCATAGTCGAGCGTCTGCTGGTTGACGATACGCGGGGTGACAATCTTCTCCCCGATGAGCTTGTTCTCCGAGAGAACCATCTGAACATTGAGTGCCATAGGCTTCATGCCCATTGCCGGTATGGGACTTGGTGTTTCGCCTGTCTGTTGGCCCCTCACGTGCCCGGGTCTTTCCCCCGAGTCATGACAGCAGGCGCCGGCCTTGTGGTTGAACAAAGGTTTGGGGGCCATCTTTTTCTTTCACGATGCAAAGTTACGAAATATTTCGCCTCGTGCTCCACTTTTCCGCCACTACGTTCAGCGTTTTCCGTCAGTTTGTGCTTCCTTGCACCTTGCTCCCGACCTTCCCCCGTTTGAGCTAGCTCGCGAGGGGCTTTGAAGGGAATTATTCTGCCTTTTCAGCCCACTCAAACAGTCATTTGAGCCGACTGCAATTGTCATCTATCGGTCGTGTATTTTTAAACACAGAGGCGCAGAGGCACAGAGAATATTGCCGAGCGTCACCCGTCACCTTAAAAAAATGAATTTTTTATGTCCACCGTGCCCTTTTATTAATTGATATATAATAAGGTACGCGAGAAAAGAAAGAAGAAAAGAGAAGAAAAGCCAAGAAGAAAAGAGAAGAAAAGCTGAGAAGACAATCCTCTTCAAAGCCCAAATAAAAAAAAAAGAATACGAATCAAAGGCATCACCTCTATTCACAAGCAAAAAAAAAGCCGTCACCGAGGTGACGGGTGACGCTCTTTTGGGGTTGTTTGCTTCTTGCCTTGCCAGTGCATAAGGCGAAACAGGTATCTCAAGAATCAACCTTATAGCAATGGCGTCATATATAGAGGTAAATATACGATGCCGTTATCCACTTTCAGGTCTTTGGCATGAAGCACGTAGGGAGTGGACATTTGATTGGAATACTTTGCAATGCACTTGTTGAGAGAAGTCGTGGTGTATTGCTTGCCTGATTTCACTTCAATGGCAGAAATGTTGTGACGACTCGTTATCCGCGATT
>JBJEAY010000813.1:0-4275 GCA_051869575.1 Prevotella sp.
TGGAAATCAGTGACTACCTGAACAGGTTGGCAGATACACTCGCCTATTGTAGGGATGTTGAGAAGACCCAGGGATTTGCAGCAGCGGAACAATACTATCTGTTCCTTATCGGTCATCATCCGTGGGAACCTGATGCCTATGATGAACTGTTGGAACTGTATCGCAACAATGGCAAGAACGATGCGTTTGAAGCCTTGCGCCTTTATTCCATAGACCATTTCTCTAAGAGACGCGAACGGATGGAACGGCAACTGACCGCACTTGCAGAACAGCAGGGAGTGAAAGAGATGGCAACGGAAGCCATAAGAAAAGGGGAAAAGGTCTCGTACTTCCGCGGGCTGTTTACCCTGTACGACCCTTTCCCCTGCATAGAGCATTGGAAGCGACTGATGCCTATCTTCTCGGACTCCGAGTAGCTGACTTGGAAGGTTTGTTCCTGCTGGCATATCTGGCAGCACGATGGGCAAACCTCCACCAGTCCTCCTCATCATCTTTCTTGGGCTTGTCATCCGAAGACTGACCGCCGCCACCACCTGAAAACATGGGAGTGGTAGCATCACCGATGGCGGCTGCCACCATCCCTGCTGCTCTGGAAATGACATCACTCAGAGAGCCGTCAAACAGGTCTTCAACGACAGTTCCATGCACACTCTGCAAAGCATAGGCAGTAGGCTGCGGCATGTTATCCAGGAATGTTCGCAAGCCAGAAAGCAATTCATCGAAGATTGCCCCTTTGACCATCATGACCGAATTGCCCAGTTGGGATTCCTTCATCATTTCCACATTATTTGCCGCTTGCCTCACCGCAACCTCAGCATTAGCCTGCCGCTGGCGAAGCGATGCAATTTGGTTCTCACATTGCATGAGTCGGATTTTGCGGTCACGGATTTTGTCACCCAAGGCAATCTTCTGCTTCATCAGTTCTGATGTTCGTTCCTCGTATTCATCCAGAGTGATTTTCTTGTTCTCCACATCTTGTTTCAAGGATTCAATCTGATGGCTAAGCCCATTGTATTGCAGTTCCAACTTGCTGATAAAAATCCTAAGCTCAATGGCACGGCTTTCCAACTCTGGCAACTCACGCTTCAACTGATAGTACATCTGCACCTTGTCCTTATGCTGTGCGCCCGAAATTTCCACAGGGTCGCCACGCATCAACCCATATTTGCTGTTCACCTGTTCGTAGAGTTCCGTGTGCAGCTGCTTCATAATCTCCTGTCCTGTTGCCTTGTCCTTACCGAACAACCCTTTGTATGAAACCACAGGTCGCTCCCTGCCTGTCTTCTTTTCTGTTCTCATCACAACAGGAATGATGGTCGCATGGCAATGTGCCGTAGTCTCGTCAAGATGCACATCAAATCCGATGATGTTCTCTTCACCATACTTCTTTGCCATCCAGCCATAGAGGTCGATAGCCCATTGCTCGATTTCATTCATTCGCCGGATGTGACTGTTGTCCGCTGTTCCGTCACGCTCGAAATCTACAGCCTGATTGCCGAATGCCATCATGTTCATTACTTCGTGGTCACCGCTGAAAACGAACTCCACAATCTGGTTGGACATCTTCGCAGCTGCTGGGTCGTTCTTCTTTACCTCCGGGTTAGGCTTCACGCCCAGTTCCTCCAGCCTCTCTTTGAAACGTTCCTCGACGGGTTTTGATGTTCCTATCTTTTGGATAATACCACCCTTGGCAACCTCAAAATTGAGATGCGCCCGGGTGATGTCGTACCAATGCAGCGGTTTCTTGTTCACTGTCTGATAGTGTTTCTCATCCCACCTGCGCTGGTTCTCGGCAGCCTCCATCGCTCCGATGGACTTTCTGCCCTCAAAGTGCATCGCACCTTTTGGTTCATTACTCATATTTCTGTTCTGTTACGTTATAGTTCTACATCAGGTATGTCCTCACGTTCCATGTCTATGGATCGTGAGACATTACTTTTGTTGTATTGCTTTGGGGTAGTGGGGGCATTCATCCATGTCCCAGACGATAGGCTGGCATGGCAGGCAAGGGAACATGTGGGGTATGAGACCGTTGCTGTGCCGCCCTGAACCTCGCAGAGGCGAATGGGCATATTGTGTTATGCCCCCACTTAATCAGTTGGGCCGTGGAGCAAGCTCTGCGCGCCCGACCATCCTACTCATGCCGCCCATTAGGAACAACAGTTCCGTCTTCGTCATCGAAATCAAAGAGGCTCTGAGGCATCTTTGCAGCCTTGGAGGGTATAGTTGCCTCGGAAGAGGTTATAACAGCCGTCTGAGGCTTTTCTGGTGTCTCCATGATGACAATAGCCGTATCTGCACCTTGTACAGATTGGGCTGGTGGTGATAGGACTGGAAAAGTCTGATTTCTCTCAGCAAGGAGAAGACGGTTAGGATTGGTGAATACCTGTCCCATAGCATGACCCTCCTGCACACTCACGACATTAACGATGGAGGTGACGAAATCAGACGAACGGCTGATAAGCCCCAGCTGTTCCATCTTGTCGAGCAGGTTACGCCCCTGCTTGCGCTTGATACCCCACACTTCTTCAAGGGAAGAGACTGAGAGCGAACATTGGCAGGTGCCCGTGACAACACGGATGCCTCGCACTATTTGCGACTTGCCACCGATGGTCATAGTGTGGAGAATGTACAGATAGTACATGAGGTTAAGCCGTCCTTTTGTTGTCCCCATAAGGAATGTAATGGCATCCGCTGAAAGATGAAGCGTGATGTCAGTAAAGGGAAATGATTTCTCCAGAAAGGAGTCAATAGGCAGAATTGCTGCCTCGTTGTTGTTGCTTTGCATATTCAGTAAAGAGAAAAAGGAACGGCAGACAGATGTGCCTCGCTTCCTGCGCATGGTGTTCCTGCCATGCCGTCCCAGGTTTGACATATGGTTAATTGATAAATTCCGTGAGCATTCCACATTTACAAGACTGGTACAGTAGCTGCTTACAAAAGGCAAAATGATTGCTGTGCCGTTGTGTGGACTGGTCGGGAGAGATAGAATGATGGAACATGTCATTCTGCTGTCCTTTCGTAGTAATACGGCTTCATGCCTGATATGGTTATTAATCTTGCAGCGTTAGGATTATTATTCTTTCGGCATTAAGGTTATTAACCTTTCTACCTTTGCAACAGATATACGTTTTGTTCCAAACAGAGGGAAGAAAGGGAAATGTCATCTATGCCAGCCCAATTGTTGCTTGGGCGCATCGTCCTCTGCTATCCTCCTTAATTCCTGTTCCACCTTATGCAATTCATCCTTGCTTAGGAAGGCGATACTCCTGATGGTGAGTTGCTGCGCACAGATTCTTCTCCTGTCAATGATGCTTTCATCCGACATGGCTTTGTTCGCACCCACCTCCTCCATATAGTCATTGACTGCATCACGCATGGAGAATTGCCTTAGCCCGGTCTTTGCCCAGTGGACAGCCAGCTCTACTGCCAGTTTCTGCTTGTCCTCATATTCTGCCATACTCCAGTCTATTTGTTAGCGAGACGCTGAATGATTCTTTCTGCCTCCTCGGAAATCTCCGCCTCAGAGGCCACCCGGTTCTTTCGTACCCACGCCAAGAGGTCTGACTTCTCGAAGAAGATCATCTTGCCATTCGGCTTATAGAACGGGATGGTCTGCTCGTGGGTCATCTTGTAGAGAGAACTGCGGGCAATGCCCATGAACTTGGCTGCCTCTTCCAAGGTCAGCACATCTTTCCCCTGATGGAGAAGCTGCTCTAAGGACTGGACTCGCCCTTGGAGTTCGGCAACCTGCTTGCTGAGGTTTGCCTCCTTGTTACTTTGTACTTGTTGTGTCATACGCAATTATTATTAGTGAATATATATGTCTATGTGCCTTGATGATGTCTGGAGATTTATAAGCCGCTCCGATAAGGAACAACTGTCCACATCTGCCCAAGAACATCAGTCAGGCAAGAGCAAAGTTACTATGGGTATATCAGCGCAATGTCATCCTGTATCGAATAGTAGGCTGAATTTAATTATAATTATCGTTTGAGTATGATTTTGAGCCAATAATCATACTTTAAAGTGCCATAGAATGATTTTATCTTCGATTTGAAAATATATCAAACATCGCAGCTTCGTGCCAGATGATGAGACCTAAATCCGATGAAATCCGAGGACAAAAATTAGAGAGAAAGCAACTCCAAACAAGAGAAAGACGAGAGGGCAATCGAAAAAGAAAAACATCAATATTTTCAATTCCGACCTGCCAATATGCCCTCACACCACCTTCATTTGATTTTTTTATTGCTATTTTGGTGCAGGTTTGTT
>JBJEAY010000814.1:0-4273 GCA_051869575.1 Prevotella sp.
AGGGTTATGAAGCCGACGATGTAATAGGAACTGTTGCACTCAAGGCGGGCGAAAATGGATATGAGACATTCATGCTCACTCCCGACAAGGACTACGGACAGTTGGTGAGAGAGAATGTGTATATGTATCGCCCGAGGTTTGGTAATGCAGGATATGATGTTTTGGGAGTGGAAGAGATCAAACAAAAGTATGACCTCACTACCCCACTCCAGGTGATCGACCTCTTAGGATTGATGGGTGATGCATCAGACAATATTCCGGGATGTCCGGGTGTCGGGGAGAAGACTGCCATCAAACTCATTAAGGAATATGGAAGCATCGAGAATCTCGTGGCAAGTACCGACTCACTCAAGGGGGCAATGAAAAAGAAGGTTGAGGAAAACAAGGACAAGATTGTTTTCTCAAAATACCTCGCAACCATCAAGACTGATGTTCCGATGGACATCGACTTCGACAATCTCAAAGTGAAGGAGCCTAACGAGGAAGAATTAAGGAAATTGTTCGACGAACTCGAGTTTAAAACTCTAACTGACAGAATCCTTAAAAAGAATCAAAAAGTACAAAAGAAAGTAGAACTGCAACTCGATTTATTTGCAGATTTTTCGACCGACGGGGAGGAAAGCGCAGAAAATTCAAGTTTTGCGAGCCTAAAAGATACGCCTCACGACTATAAACTTGTTGGTAATGAGGAAGAAATGCGCAAACTTTGTGACTTTTTGATGACAAATGAAATTCTCAGTTTAGACACAGAGACCACTTCAACCAACGCAATCGAGGCAGAATTGGTGGGATTGAGCTTCGCGGTGGAGGAAAATAAGGCATTCTACGTGCCTGTTCCGGCAAAACGTGAAGAAGCCTTGCGAATAGTTAATATCTTCAAACCGCTATATGAAAACGAGAAAATCCTGAAAGTGGGACAGAATATCAAGTATGACCTTGAGGTATTGGCCAATTATGGAGTCAACCTCGCGGGCAAGATGTTCGACACAATGATTGCTCATTATGTCATCCAACCCGAGCTGTATCACAACATGGACTATCTGGCTGAGATATACCTAAAATATAAAACAATACACATCGATGAACTGATAGGCCCGAAGGGCAAAGGTCAGAAGAACATGCGCGACCTGAGTCCCGAACAAGTATATGAATATGCAGCTGAGGATGCTGACGTGACACTCAAATTGAAGAATATCCTGGAAAAAGAACTCAAGACGAACGGGGTGGAACATCTGTTCTACGACATCGAAATGCCATTGATGCCAGTATTGGCAAGTATGGAAATGAATGGAGTGAGACTCGACACGGAATCACTAAAAGAAACGTCAGATGTTTTGACTACAAGAATGAAGTCTATCGAGCATAAGATTTACGAACTTGCTGGTGAGGAATTCAATATCGCCTCACCCAAGCAAGTGGGAGAAATCTTGTTTGACAAACTGAAGATTGTTGAGAAGGCTAAGAAAACAAAGACAGGACAATACGTGACCAACGAGGAAGTGCTGCAAGGACTGAAGCACAAGCACGAAATCGTGGAAAACATACTGGAACACAGAGGTTTGAAGAAGTTATTGGGAACATACGTGGATGCCCTACCCTCGCTCATCAATCCACGCACTGGACATATCCACACGTCATTCAATCAGACTGTGACTGCTACAGGCCGACTGTCGTCGAGCGATCCAAACCTGCAGAATATACCTGTGAGGGGTGAGGATGGAAAGGAAATCCGCAAGGCATTCATTCCCGAACCTGGTTGTCTGTTCTTTTCAGCAGACTATAGTCAGATAGAACTTAGAGTGATGGCTCATCTTAGCGACGACGAAAATATGATAGAGGCATTCCGCGAGGGATATGACATCCACGCTGCCACTGCCGCCAAGATATATAAGGAGAATATAGAAGATGTGTCGCGCGACCAGCGAACAAAGGCGAAGCGCGCCAACTTTGGTATTATCTATGGTATCACCGTGTTCGGACTTGCCGAACGACTCGACATCAGTCGCGACGAGGCTAAACAACTGATTGATGGCTATTTCGAGACATTCCCGAAGGTGAAGGAATACATGGAAAAAGCCAAGGAAACGGCGCGACAGAAGGAATATGTGGAAACACTCTTCAAGCGCAAGAGATACCTCAAGGACATCAATTCGGGTAATGCCACGGTGCGTGGATTTGCCGAGCGAAATGCCATCAATGCCCCTATCCAGGGCACTGCCGCCGACATCATCAAGGTGGCGATGATTAATATCCACAACAGATTCAAGCTCGAAGGCATTCGCTCGAAGATGATACTGCAAGTGCACGACGAACTCAACTTCAGCGTCTATCCTGAAGAGAAGGAGAAGGTGGAGAAGATTGTGCTCGAAGAGATGCAAGGCGCATTCAGCATGAAGGTTCCATTGGTGGCTGATTGCGGTTGGGGAGAGAATTGGCTTGAGGCACACTAATAAAATATTAAAAAATTAAAGAATTAAAGAATTAAAATATTAAAATATTAAAGGATTAAAAAAGTATAAATACTTTGATATGTAATAAAAAAGCAGTAACTTTGCACACAGATTATAAACGTTTATAAGAAAATGGCATTAAAATGTGGTATTGTTGGACTCCCAAACGTGGGAAAGTCCACACTTTTCAATTGTCTGTCGAGCGCAAAGGCTCAGGCAGCTAATTTTCCGTTTTGTACTATCGAGCCCAACGTGGGAGTGATTACAGTACCTGACGAAAGACTTACAAAATTGGCAGAACTGGTGCATCCAGGAAGAATAGTGCCCGCAACATGTGAGATTGTGGATATCGCCGGACTCGTGAAAGGCGCAAGTAAGGGTGAAGGACTTGGCAACAAGTTTCTTGGCAACATCCGCGAGACAGATGCTATCATCCATGTGCTGCGCTGTTTTGAGGATGACAACATAACCCATGTTGACGGTACGATAGACCCAATACGCGACAAGGAAATCATCGACACCGAACTGCAGTTGAAGGACCTTGAAACCATCGAGAGCCGACTGGCAAAGCAACAGAAGATTGCAGCCATCGGCAACAACAAGGATGCCAAGGTGGAAGTTGCTGTACTTGAGGCATATAAGGCCGTATTGGAGCAAGGCAAGAACGCCCGAACAGTGGAATTTGAGTCGAAGGAGGAACAGGATGCCGCGCGCAATCTCTTCCTGCTCACCTCCAAACCTGTGCTTTATGTATGTAATGTTGACGAGGCTTCAGCCAAGACCGGAAACGAGTTCACCAAGAAAATAGAGGCTCTCGCAGCCGAGGAAGGTGCAGAGGCTATGGTGATTGCCGCCAAGACCGAAGAGGACATCGCCGAATTAGAGTCGTACGAGGACAAGCAGATGTTCCTTGAGGAATTGGGACTTGAGGAAAGTGGTGTCAACCGACTTATCAAAAAAGCATACAACCTGCTGAATCTCGAAACCTTTATCACTGCCGGAGAGATGGAAGTGAAGGCATGGACATATCACAAGGGATGGAAGGCTCCGCAGTGTGCCGGTGTCATCCACACTGACTTTGAGAAAGGCTTCATCCGTGCCGAGGTGATCAAGTATGAGGATTATATCCAATATGGTTCGGAGGCTGCCGTAAGGGATGCCGGAAAACTTGGCATCGAAGGCAAGGACTACGTTGTGCAGGATGGAGACATCATGCACTTCAGGTTTAATGTATAATATTTCTTTTCTATGATGTAGTTATGGACAATATACTATACATCAACTGGAACCCGAGTCTCACCACCATTTTCGGATTGAGATGGTACGGACTCTGCTGGCTATTAGGTTTGCTTGGAGCTTACCTGATAGTCAAGCGTTTGTACAAGCAACAAGGCATCAAGGCCGAACTCTTCGAACCGCTTTTCTTCTATTGCTTCTTCGGAGTATTGATAGGAGCGCGACTCGGACATTGCCTGTTCTATCAACCCGACTATTATCTCACCTCGTTCAGTCATTTCGTTGAGATGATTCTCCCCATCCATTTCCTGCCCGATGGCGGTTGGAAATTCACTGGTTATGAGGGACTTGCAAGTCATGGCGGTACACTCGGTCTGATGATTGCACTATGGCTATATGTGCGCAAGACGAAAGTGGGAATATGGACTGTGCTCGACAATGTGGCAATAGCCACCCCGATTGCGGCATTCTTCATACGTATGGGTAATCTGATGAACTCAGAGATTATCGGTAAGGTGACCGATGTGCCATGGGCATTCATATTCGAGCGCGTTGATATGATGCCGCGCCATCCGGGACAGTTGTAC
>JBJEAY010000815.1:0-4270 GCA_051869575.1 Prevotella sp.
GATTTTATGGCGATGCTCCATCCCGACAGCAGGGACAACTATATCGACGGTTTGAATCATGTGGATCGGGGAGATATGTTTGCAACTGAGGTGCAGGCTGACTTCTATGGTAATGGCGAGTGGCATTGGTATCAGATAAGAGGCAAGGGAATACTGGATGAGCATGGCAAATACGTAAAGTCGTATGGTATGCTGATGAATGTGGATGGATTCAAACAGAGGGAGAAGGAGATGGAGGAGGCCCGCAAATTGGCTGAGGAGGCTACGCTCAAGGAGTCGTTCCTCGCCAACATGAGTCATGAGATACGCACTCCGCTCAATGCCATTGTGGGATTCTCCGACTTGCTTGCCATGCCCGACAATGACTTTACCGAAGAGGATCGAAAACTCTTTATCGACACTATACACACCAACAACGAATTGCTCCTGAAGCTCATCAACGACATTCTCGACGTGTCGCGAATAGAGTCGGGACAGATGGACTTTGTCATCAAGCCATGGTCGGTGAAGGATATTATGGAGCGTGTCTTCCATACCTTTGAGGTGCAGATGCCCAATCATTTGGTATTCAACTTTGTGCAGCCCGCAGAAGATGCCACGATAGAGGTGGATGAGAGCCGACTGAGGCAGGTGATTGGAAACTTCCTCACCAATGCCGGAAAGTTTACCCCCGAAGGCTCTGTCACCTTGGGATGGGATAAGGACAAGCAGACGGGTAAGGTGGAACTGTATGTGCAGGACACAGGTATCGGCCTTTCTGAGGAAGACCGCAAGATGGTGTTTAGCCGTTTCTATAAGAAAGACGAGTTTAAGCAAGGCACCGGCCTTGGACTTTCCATCTGCAAGGCCATAGTAGTGCGTCTTGGAGGCAGCATCAAGGTGACATCTGAGCTTGGCAAGGGCAGTAGATTCTCAGTGTTTCTTAAGTTTTTGGGGAGTTAAGAAGGGGAGTTATGATGAGGAGTTATGATTGGGAGTTATGATGAGAAGTTAAAAGTAGCCGTATGAAGAAAAAGAAGATAATAATATGGTCATTGGGCATCGTGGCAGTGCTGGGAGTTATTGCCGCGGGGATATGGTATTCCATGCCTAAAGTGGCTGACAAACACATACTTGTGATGTTCTCTGAGGCGGAAAGGCGTTATGACTTTGTTGATTATCAGTCTATCATACTCAAGCATTTCGACAGGCATAACATCAATGCCGACGTGACATTCTGCTATCTCGACTGCGAGAGATGGACTCCCGGAGTGGAAATCGACAAGGCAAGGGAGATTGTGGAGAAGGCAAACCAAAAACGGAAATTGGACATCATTGTGACAATAGGCGACCAGGCTACATATTCCACCTTGTGTAATGATGTGAAACCGATAAACGAGATACCTGTACTCTTTGCCGGAGTGCAATATCCCAATTGGGAGCAGATAAGGAAATATTCTAATGTCACAGGATTATCCGACGCGCCCGATGTGGCGAAAAATATCTATCTTGCAGAGAAATTGGCTGGCAGACGACAGACATTCACACTGCTCGACAATACATTCCTCGACAATAAGACACGACAGCTCATCAACCAACAGCTTGAGAACCGTGATGACATCATCAACAATCTCGACTGGAATGAGAGCGTGCTCGACCTGATGACCAAACACTCCAAGACATTCTCAATCACTCCGCTCTCGCTCAGGAGAATGTGGCTCAACAGCAAGAAAGGTGAGGAATTGCCCAAGGGCGAGGAGCAGAACCTCGTGCGACTGCTCAGAAAATTCAAGGACAATATCTATCTACAGTTGAGATACGACCCCTCGTCATTGCACATGATAAGATTCGGCAATGCCTATCCCATGCTCACTGCCACACACATGGGATTTGGCAGGTTTAACACTATAGGCGGATATTTCTCGTCGGCTGAAGATATTGCCGAGGGCTTGGCAAAATATGTGTCGCTTATTGTAAATGGCGAATCGCCGGAGCGGATGATGGTAATCCCCTCGCACAAGGACTACTATGTGGACTGGAAGGTGGCGAAACAATATGGGCACAAGCACGAGACTCTTGAAGCTGAGGGTTTTATACTTGTCAATATGCCATGGAAGGAGCGATATGCAGGATTGTATCACTCGTTATTAGTAGGAGGAATACTCTTGGTGATTGTCGCCATCGTGGGGTTCTCCATATTGTATTTCAGAATGAGAAAACAGAAGTTGGAGGCAGAGCGGAAGGTGAAGCATGAGAGCGCGTTGTATAAACTTGCAGTGCTGAACAACCGCACCTTTGTGTGGGAGAGCATCGGAATGACTTTGTATATGGGTGAAAATTTTTGGCAATTCTTTGGCAAGGAGCCTATGAAGATAATAAAAATGTCTGATTTGCTGAACTTTATTATGCCCGAATATCATGATGTCATAATTGAGGGACAGAAGACTATTTTGCGTGGAGGTACGCATACGGCAGAGTTTGTGGCTGACTTTGGCGGAAAAGGCGACCTGCATTGGTATCAGATGAGAGGTCAGGGAGAACTTGACGAGGACGGCAATTTCGTGCGCTCGTTTGGCATATTGGTTAACATCGATGATTTCAAGGACAGGGAATACGAACTCAATGAGGCCCGCAAATTGGCTGAGGAGGCTACACTAAAGGAGTCGTTCCTCGCCAACATGAGTCATGAGATACGCACTCCGCTCAATGCCATTGTGGGATTCTCCGACTTGCTTGCCATGCCCGACAATGACTTTACCGAAGAGGATCGAAAACTCTTTATCGACACTATACACACCAACAACGAATTGCTCCTGAAGCTCATCAACGACATTCTCGACGTGTCGCGAATAGAGTCGGGACAGATGGAATTTGTCATCAAACCGTATTCTGTAAAGGAGATGATGGACAAGGTATATCAGACTTTCCTCGTGCAGATACCCCGTCATTTGGAATTCCGATATGCAAGCGATTATGATGTAATGGTGAATGTGGATGAGGGACGATTGCGCCAGGTGATTACCAATTTCATCACAAATGCATCGAAGTTCACGCCCGAGGGAGGCATCATTATGGGATGGCTGGTGAACGATGATACCAACAAGGTGGAACTCTATGTAGAGGACACGGGCATCGGTCTTTCGGAAGAGGACCGCAAGATGGTGTTCAGCCGTTTCTTCAAGAAGGACGAGTTTAAGCAAGGCACTGGTCTCGGACTCAGTATATGCAAGCTCATAGTGAGCCGTCTCGGAGGCAGCATCAAGGTGAAGTCGGAGCTTGGCAAGGGAAGCCGTTTCTCTGTCTTCCTCGATGTCGTTGGGGGGGGGTAGAAAAAAAGAGGAAATTGCTCCAATTCAACATCGATGGTCATCAGGAAGAATAACCTCTTAGAGGTCATAACTTAAGACTGAAGCTGGTCATAAGTTAAGACCTGGGTATGAGTACTGGAGTGCTCCCGCGGGGGAGCACTGCCACAATCATCCTCGTTTTATCCACTGACTGTTATTATTGAATTCAACGGCAAAGTTACGAAATTATAAAGGTATTTATATCAACACCTCTTATAATTTATGCTTTTTTATACAATAATCTTGAATGACGGCAAAATTCATTCGTGCTCAAATAAATGTGTGTGATTGCAATGCTTATCAATACAGCAAGACCAATCCTGCAATGGCGGCATAGATGGTCATGCGGATAGGGTTGATCTTGAGGAAATACGTGCCGTAGAAGGTGGCGCCGAAGAGACCGCAGCTGATGAAGAACTGCCAGGGATTGACTGAGGGCAGACTGAAATTCTCGGGAGTCATAAGCAGGAGGGTGGCAGCACCCAAGAGACCAACCACTGCTGGACGAAGACCGTTGAAGACTGATTGCACGGCATGGGTCTTCATATACTTAAGGAACATCTTGCTGATGACAATCATAAGGATGAATGATGGCAGGACAAGGGCGAAGGTGGCAGTGAAACTACCAAGCATCGACATTGCATAGCCATAGCCGGCATTGTGTACGGCGGTATATCCGCAATATGTGGCGGAGTTGATGCCGATTGGTCCCGGAGTCATCTGACTGATGGCGACTATGTCGGTGAACTGCGAGGTGGTGAGCCAATGATGGTTGTGCACCACTTCGGTCTGAATCAACGACAACATACCGTAGCCTCCTCCAAATCCGAAAAGGCCTATCTGGAAAAATGTTATAAACAAGTATATAAATATCATAATTAGCGCACCCTCTTTAATATTTTAATACTTTAATTTTTTAATATTTTAATTTTTTAATTCTTAAT
>JBJEAY010000816.1:0-4223 GCA_051869575.1 Prevotella sp.
ATTATTACTTTTGCAGAAATTATTTATGTTTTGAACAAAAAATGCATACAAAAGAGCAAAAAATGGCCGCTTTCGGCAGACTTTTGGACGTTCTCGACACACTAAGGGAGAATTGTCCATGGGACAAGAAACAGACCAACGAGAGTCTGAGGGCCAATACGATTGAAGAGACATTCGAACTCGCCGACGCCCTCATGAAGGACGACGAGGCGAATATCTGCAAGGAGTTGGGGGACGTGCTGCTGCATGTCTGCTTCTATGCGAGGATTGGTGACGAGAAAGGACAGTTTGACATCGCCGACGTGTGTGACAAACTGACCGACAAGCTCATCTTCCGCCATCCTCATGTGTATCATCCATCGCAGGTGGGAAAGGCAGAGCCCCGACCGCTACCGTACGTGCCGGATGAAGCCACCGGCAACGAGGCTGACGGAATGCAGAACGCAAAGACATCACAACAGGTGATAGAAAACTGGGAACAGATAAAGCTGAAGGAGAAGGACGGCAACAAGAGCGTGCTCGCGGGAGTGCCCGATGCGCTGCCGTCGCTCATCAAGGCATATCGCATCCAGGACAAGGCACGCAATGTGGGCTTCGACTGGGAGGACAAGGGCGACGTGTGGGCCAAGGTGCGCGAGGAGCTCGGCGAACTGGAAGAGGAACTGCGCCGTGGCGACAAGGAACGCTCGAAGGAGGAATTGGGTGATTTCCTGTTCAGTGTGATTAACGCCGCCCGATTGTATCACATCAATCCCGACACAGCATTAGAGATTACCAACAACAAGTTCATACGTCGTTTCAACTATATTGAACAACATAGTATCAAGGTCGGTAAGCCATTGACTGAGATGACGTTGGAAGAAATGGATAAACTATGGCTTGAAGCAAAAAAGAATGAATAACTAATAATTTTGATTATGAGAAAATTAATGTTTCTGGCGCTTGGCGCCATCGTAGGTCTGTCATTCACAGCTTGTGGAAACAAACAGGCACAAACCAGTGTTTACAGTGATTCGACTGAAGTTGACAGTTCGAAACTCAAGGATGTTGAGGTGTATGGACTCTGTGGAGATAATGCCGCCATGAACAGTCTGCAACTGATGACTGACATGGGTGACACACTCAACCTCAATATCGAAGATGCAAGGGAGAACAACCAGGTGTTTGGTAACTATGCCCCTGGCGACCGCTTGGCTATCGTGTTGACACCAGACAAAAAGATAGTGAAATCAGTCATCAACGAAAGTGTGCTGATGGGTAACTGGCTGATGCCAAATCCTATCGACGGAAGTTCGGTGGTTGGAATAAGCATCAAGGATGGAGGCATTGCCGAGAGTATCGAGCAACCTACCATCATCTACAAGACATGGAAGATAATCGACGGAAAACTTGAGATTACACTTGTCAGGGAAGGCGGTGGTGACGAAGAGGAAACCAATTGGTACACCATCGACAAACTTGATGCCGACTCGCTCATATATCATTTAGATGACGAGGTGTTCGAATACAGTAGGGCAAAATAACTGATGGACCCATTTAAGATATATGTGTTAGGATGCGGAAGTGCACTTCCGACAATGAGGCACAATCCTTCGTCACAGATAGTCGAACTGCGCGGAAAACAGTTTATGATTGACTGTGGCGAAGGCACTCAGTTGCAGTTGAGGCGTTCGAAGATAAGATTCACCAAGTTAGGACATGTGTTTATTTCTCATCTTCATGGTGACCACTGCTTCGGACTCCTCGGCATGATCTCTACATTCGGTATGTTGGGACGTACCGCACCGCTGCATGTCTATGCCCCGGGCGAGTATGGAGAACTGTTTGCCAAGGAATTAGAATTCTTCTGCAATCGGGTGGAGTATGAGGTGGTGTTTCATCCCATCGACCCTTCGGCATCATGCGTGATTTACGAGGACCGAAGCATGACGGTGACCACAATACCCCTCAACCACAAGATACCATGCTGCGGATTTCTGTTCAGCGAGAAACCCGGACTGCCGCATATACGCCGTGACATGATTGACATGTACGGCATACCGACAAGTCAGATAAACAATATCAAGAACGGTATCGACTGGACATCACCCGACGGAGAGGTCATTCCTGCATCACGGCTGACCACTCCCGCCGAAAAGGCGAGGAGCTATGCCTACTGTAGTGACACGAGATATAATCCAGCCATTGCAGATATGGTGAAGGGCGTGAATACCCTTTACCACGAGGCCACATACGCCGACATCGACCAGGCGAGGGCAGAGAAATATTTCCATTCAACAGCCACCGAGGCTGCCATGACAGCAAGAGCGGCAGGAGTGGGGCAGTTGATAATCGGTCATTACTCACAAAGATACAAAGACGAGGATATACTGCTCGCTGAAGCCCAAAAAGTATTCGCAAACACGGTTTTGGCAACAGAAAATGCACAATTCAACATTTTTTAATAATTTATATTTGGTTAAACACAATAAAACCATTATCTTTGCAGAAAAATTAGCAATATACGATGAAAAAAGGAATTTTAATGTCACTCTTGGTAGCTATGACGCTATTCTTTGGGATGCCTGCCTATGCAGATATTCCAAGGGAAAGTGCGTATGAGCAGCAGATTGGGGACAACGCCAAGGTGTCGGTAAGCATTCAGAATTCTGCCATCGTAGTGAAAGGTGCGGCTGGATATGATATGGAGATTATCTCTCTTACGGGCCGAAGGATTATGAAGGTGAGAATAGAGAACAACTCACAGCGCATCGAGCTCAATGTCATGAAAGGTTGCTATATCGTAAAAATTGAGAACCAGTCGAAGAAAGACTGCGTTGTAAGGAAAGTGACAATCCAATAGTGAAAAACATTTTATTCTTGTTCATTGTGTTGGTGGTTGGTGCAGCATGCGACAGCCTCATATTGTCATGCAAGAGTGGGGCAGCTCCTGCTGAGGTGAATCTGAATATCTCGGATTCCGACTCGGTGTATATCGACAGTTTCCTTGTGACGGGGCATGAAGTGCGTGCGGAGATTAACCGTATTTATCGCAATGACCATGACACTACGCCCACCGACAGAAACACACGCCACTACTACCGCAACCACAACGACTATCTTTGGATAAACCGCCTTGGGGTGGATTCATCGGCATACACACTGTTGGGTTTTCTCGGTACGGTGGAGCGCATGGGATTCTCGCCGAAGGCTTTCGGCGTTGATGACATTCGCAGCGACTTGACAAGGATGACTGATCGACACTATGACACCGACAGCAACACCATCTCCAAGGTGATGGCGCGCACCGAATACCGACTGACCAAAGCCTACCTGAGATATGTGGCGGGACAGAGGTTCGGATATGTCAGTCCGTATGTAGCCTTCAACCGTCTCGACCTTATCGACACGGCAGCAGCACGTCGGCATCTCGGATACCGTCGCCTTTACGATGCCCACACCCTGCGTCCCGATTCGGCTTTCATCCTCGATGCACTCGAAAGGGTGAAGCAGCGCAATATCGACACATTCCTCATCAACAGTCGTCCGCAATCCAAGGAGTATGACCTGCTGGAGGCTATGCTCGCAGAGACGACCGACCGTGAACGCAGGCGGCTCATCATATGTAATATGGAATGGCTGAGATGGCACAACCCCGACTTGCCAGTGAGCGAGGACGGCAGGAGGGTGGTGGTCAACATACCGTCATTTCATCTCTATGCCTATTGCCAAGATTCAATTATGACAATGAAAGTGGGATGTGGCACCCTGCACACCAAAACCCCATTGCTCAACAGCAAGATAGAGCGTGTGGATTTCAATCCGCAATGGCATATACCAATGAGTATCATACGCAACGACGTGGCAAGACATGCCGGCGACCGGGAGTGGTTTGACCGCCATAACTACTATATCGCCGATCGCAGCACGGGTGAGACTCTCGACCCCGAATACGTCAGTGCCAGTATGTTGCTCAGCGGTAATTATCGTGTGTCGCAAAGGGGAGGTGAGGGCAACTCGCTTGGCAAGTTGGTGTTCAGGTTTCCTAATAATTTCTCAGTCTATCTACACGACACGTCATCCCCGTCATTCTTCTCGCGCTCCAACCGTGGTGTCTCCCACGGATGCATAAGAGTGCAACGCCCATTCGACCTCGCAAGGTTTATGGTGGGCGATGTGGCTGACAAATGGCAGAGCGACACTACCAACACAACCCGCTCGCGCAATGTAAATCCTCGCGTACC
>JBJEAY010000817.1:0-4213 GCA_051869575.1 Prevotella sp.
CAGTAATATAGTGTCCAACTTTTTCTCCTTTATAATAGACATCTATTGTTTTTTGGCATTCACACTTAAGTCCACACCTTTTTAATTCCTTATAAAGAGCATTACCATAAACAGCTTCCAAGAATCCAAATCCCAAAGTCTTGTGGACTTCCATCGCTGCATGAATAATTCTATCTGTTAAATTCTCGTATAACATAAAAAACAGTGTTAATCCGTGTTTTCCGTGCCTAAAAAAATCAATCTGTGGATAACAACTTCTTGATACATTTCTCCAGCGACTCCTCCCAGTAGGGGATTTCTATGCCGAAGGTCTGCTTGATCTTGCTCTTGTCGAGCACACTGTAGGCGGGACGGTTGGCAGGAGTGGGATACTCGGAAGTGTGAAGCGGACGCACATGGCACGATGTGATGCCCGCAATGCGATGAATAGCCTTGGTGAAGTCATACCAACTGATGACACCCTCGTTGCTGAAATGATATACCCCCGGCACAATGCCCTTGTTGATGGCAGTCATGATGGCGGCTGCAAGGTCTGCGGCATACGTGGGAGTGCCTATCTGGTCGAAGATGACTCCAAGCTCCTCCTTCTCCTTGCCCAAGCGTATCATCGTCTTGACGAAGTTGTTGCCGAAGGTGCTGTAGAGCCATGCCGTGCGGATAATCATCGTGCGCTTGCAGAACTTCGACACGCCCAACTCTCCCGCGAGTTTCGTACTGCCATACACACTGTCGGGCGACGGGGTGTCGTCCTCGCGATATGGCCTGTACGACTTGCCGTTGAATACGTAGTCGGTGGATATCTGAATCATCCATCCCCCGCGCTTCTCCACGGCAGCAGCAAGGTAGGCGGGTGCCACGGTGTTGAGCGATGTGCATAGCTCCTTGTTGGTCTCTGCCTTATCCACTGCTGTGTATGCGGCACAGTTGACGATGCCGTCGATGGCGTTTTTCTCTACAAAGTCCTCGATTGCCTGTTGGTCGGTGATGTCGAGTTCGGCAACGTCGGTATTAAAAAACTTATGCTGGGGATTTTCCTTCTCCAGCAACTGCATCTCATTTCCCAATTGGCCGTTACAGCCTGTAATCAGTATATTCATAGTCTTTTCCTTTTATTCAAACTCCAATGGTTCCTCGCGATCTTTTATATAATAATCGTTGAGCATGCCGATGAAGGTGCTTATCTCCTTGACGGCATTAAGTGTCTGCGGACTGATGTCCTTCTTCTGCAGCCGCAGCATCATCACCCCGTAGAGCGAGTTGAAGCACGTCTCAATCTCGTCCTCACTCTTATCGACCCCACGGTTGCGCAGCTCCACGATAAACGGCAGCACCTTGTAGTAGGCGGCACTGTAGAAGGGGAACTTCGTCGAGTCGAGCAATCGCTTGTGCAATTCCTCAAGATTCCACAGCGTCACCTTATTTATAGTGATATGCCCCTTCTCGCGGCATCCTTCCTCGTTCATCATCCTGATGAGATTGCCAAACCAGTCGGCCTCCTCCTCCTTCTGCTCGTCGGTGTAGTCAAACTGCGATATATATTCGCGCCTTATCCTCGACAACTGGCAGTCGAACGCCCTGATGGTATCCTCCACCTGCCACATGTACAACAGATATTCGGCGATGTTTTTCTTTCTTAGTTGGTCGGCGATAAACATTATTTCCTTCGGAATTAAAAGATTAAAAAATTAAAATATTAAAGTATTTAAAATTTAAGTATTGACATACTAAAAGAAGCGGTAGAGGTTGGTGACCGTGCCTAAGAGCATGAGCACCGAGCACAACATCACCACGGCACCGATAATCTGATTGATGAGCTTGATGCCGTTGGAGTCAAACTTTCCCCTCACCTTGTCGATGAGCCACGTCAGTCCATACCACCACACAAGGGCTCCTCCCACTATACTCGCAAATCCCACCAACATCTCGAAGGGATGGTTGGGCATGACAAAGGCAAATTGCGCAAAGCATGCCAGGAAAAGGAAAATAATAAGAGGGTTGGAGAATGTGACGAGAAAGGCGGTCAGTCCGTTGTGCCACAATGTTCCCTTACCGTTGCCCGACTTGTGAATCTTCTTCGTGGGGTCGGAACGCCACGTAAACAATCCGAAGGCGAACAACAGTATGCTGCCCACAATCTGAAGGTACATCCTCGTTTGCTGGTTGCTGAGGAAGTCCATCACAAAACTCATACCGAAGCCGGCGATGGCGGCATATATCATGTCGCTCACTGCTGCACCTATTCCGGTGACGAATCCATACCACCTGCCCTTGTTCAGTGTGCGCTGCACGCAAAGCACTCCCACGGGACCCATAGGTGCCGATGCGATGATGCCTATCAGCATGCCCTTGGATATGAAATTTAATATGTCTATCTGTATCTGAAATGCCATAGCGAGTGCAAAATTGCTAAAAAATAGCGAAATATACAAGTTTTTTTGCTGTTTTTTTTGTTTTATCGTAGTTTTTTTCTAACTTTGCCCTCTGAAAACGATAATTATTTAAAAAAAACATAGAAAATGAACAATCAATCATCACTCAAGCCCTACGTGATTGGCTTGGATTTGGGAGGAACTAACTCCGTTTTTGGTATTGTTGACAGCCGTGGTGACATCAAGGCCACAACCGCCATTAAGACACAAGGCTATCAGACAAGTGAGGAATATGTGGATGCCGCAGTGGAGGCTCTGCAGATTATCATCGACCAGGTTGGCGGTCTCGACAAAATCAAGGCCATGGGCATCGGTGCCCCCAACGCCAACTACTACACTGGCAACATCGAGCACGCTCCCAACCTCGTATGGGGCAAGGGCAATGTGCCTCTCGCCAAGATGTTCTCCGACCGTCTTGGAGGCATTCCTGTAGCTATTACGAACGACGCCAATGCCGCCGCCATCGGCGAGATGACCTACGGCGTGGCTCGTGGTATGAAGAACTTTATCGTTATCACCCTCGGCACTGGCGTGGGCTCAGGTATCGTGGTCAACGGACAGCTCGTGTATGGTCACGACGGATTCGCCGGCGAACTTGGTCATGTCACTATGGTGAGAGGCGAGGAAGGCCGTCGTTGCGGATGCGGACGCACCGGATGTCTTGAGGCATACTGCTCGGCCACTGGCGTTGCACGCACTGCACGCGAGATTCTTGAGAAGAGCACCGAACCGTCATTGCTTCGCGACCTCAAGCCCGAGGACATCACATCCCTCGACGTGAGCATTGCCGCAGGCAAGGGCGACAAGATAGCCAACGAGATATTCGAGTTCACAGGCAAGATGCTCGGCGAGGCATGCTGCGACTTCACAGCATTCTCCAGTCCCGAGGCATTCATCTTCTTCGGTGGTCTCGTCAAGGCTGGCGACCTCATCATGAACCCCATCAAGAAGGCCTACGACGCTCATGTGCAGGACATCTTCAAGGGCAAGGCACAGTTCCTCGTCAGCGGTCTCGACGGTGCCTCGGCTGCCGTTCTCGGTGCCAGTGCCATCGGATGGGAAATTAATAATTAATTGTAAATGGATATATCAGTAATAATACCACTCTTCAACGAGGAGGAATCGCTGCCCGAGCTTTATGCTTGGATTGAGCGCGTGATGAAGGCCAACGGATTTTCGTTCGAGGTCATCTTCGTCAACGATGGCTCCACCGACCACTCATGGCAGGTGATACAGCGCCTGGGAAGCGAGTCTGACCACGTGAAGGGTATCAAGTTCAGACGCAACTACGGCAAGAGTCCTGCCCTCTACTGCGGATTCAAGCAGGCACAAGGCGACGTGGTCATCACCATGGACGCCGACCTTCAGGACTCTCCCGACGAAATACCCGCCCTCTACAAGATGATTGTCGAGGACGGGTATGACCTCGTTTCAGGATACAAGCAGAAACGCTACGACCCCCTGTCGAAGACTATCCCCACCAAGCTCTTCAACGCCACGGCGCGCAAGATCAGCGGCATCAAGAATCTGCATGACTTCAACTGCGGACTCAAGGCCTATCGCAAGGCTGTGGTGAAGAACATCGAGGTGTATGGCGAGATGCACCGCTACATCCCCTACCTTGCCAAGAACGCCGGTTTCGACAAGATTGGCGAGAAGGTGGTGCAGCATCAGGCACGCAAGTACGGCTCGTCGAAGTTCGGTCTCAACCGTTTCTTCAATGGCTATCTCGACCTCATCACGCTGTGGTTCCTCAGCAGCTTCGGCCGCAAGCCGATGCATGT
>JBJEAY010000818.1:0-4206 GCA_051869575.1 Prevotella sp.
AGGACCGCTATTTCGAGTCGCGGGCCGCCCAGTTGGAGGCTGCATCCTCGCAACTCAACATTATGATAGTGGTGGTAATCGCCGCCATTGTATTGCTGCTCTTCCTCTTGTGGCTCTTTAATCATCTCTCGCGCAAGGACAGGCGCGAAGACGAACTCAACAACCTTCTGCAGCCCCTGCGACAGTGGCAGCAGGAACAACAGCGCAATAGTCAACTGACTCAGGAACGTATTGATGAAATCAATGAGGAGAGGTTGATGTGCGAGATGAAAACCGGTGAATATGCCCGTCAGAGTGCGGACAACCGTGCCAAGATGTCGCTCATCAACAGTGTCACGCCATTCATCGACCGCATCATCAATGAAGTGCGCATGCTCATGCAACGCCACGACGAGACTGCCGAGGTGAGACAGGAACGCTTTGCATATATCCGGCAACTCACCGACAAGATCAATGAATACAACGCCCTTCTCACCGACTGGATTCAGTTGCGCAAGGGCAAACTCTCTCTGCATATCGAGAGTTTCCCCATCGCCGATGTCTTCGATATAGTGCGCAAGGGCAAGACCTCTTTCACTATTAAGGGAGTGGAGCTCGACGTGGCCGACAGTGCAGCGGTGGTTAAGGCCGACCGTGTCCTTACGCTCTTTATGATCAACACCATTGCCGACAACGCCCGCAAGTTCACCCCAGCAGGTGGTAAGGTGAGTATCTATGCCACCGAATCCCCCGACTATGTGGAGATTAGCGTGAAGGACACCGGAGAAGGAATGACACAGGAAGAATTAGATAAAGTCCTCATTCCTCATTCCTCATCCCTAATTCCTAATTCCTCATTCCTAATTCCTCATTCCTCATCCCTAATTCCTAATTCCTCATCCAAGCACGGTTTCGGTCTTCTCAATTGCCGTGGCATTATCGAGAAATATAAGAAGATGAGTCAGCGCTTCTCCGTATGCCTCCTGTCGGCAGAGAGTGAGAAGGGTAGGGGCAGCCGTTTCTATTTCCGCTTGCCCAAGGGAGTGGCGCGTCTTATAGTAGGCTTCCTGTTTCTTGGTTCGTCCATCTCCATGCCCACCTTAGCCTATGGTCAGCCACTTCCTAACGAGTCGCTGCATAGGGCGGAGGCATTTGCCGACAGTGCCTATTATTCAAATATTGCAGGCACATACGAGCGCACGCTCCTTTTTGCTGATTCCTGCCGTATCTACCTCAACGAGCACTATCTCACAGTTTGTCCTGGTGGAAAATATCTGTTGCTGCGTTTAGGCAACAGTTCGCTTATGCCGCCCGAGGTGAAATGGTTGCGCAACAACGTATATACCAACTATGATGTCATCCTCGACATGCGCAACGAGAGTGCAGTGGCATGTCTCGCCCTGCACAGATGGAAGGAATACGCATATAACAACGAGGTATATACACGCCTGTTCAAGGAAATGTCGGCCGACGCCTCGCTCCCTGCATATTGCAAGAAGATACGCAAGCAGCAGGACGACAAGAATGTGGCAGTAGTGCTCCTTGTCATACTGCTGCTCTCCATCCTTCCGGCCTATTATCTGCTTTATTATCGTCACCGACTCTATTATCGGTTCTGTGTGGAGAAGGTGAAGGATATCAATCGCATACTTTCATCAGATATATCGTCAGCAGACAAACTGAAGGCTGTGGAACGGCTTACCGCCACTGCCGAATATCCTGAGCGACTCACGCTCATTGTCAACGAGATACTCAAGGCTCTTGCCGACGATGTCTCTCTGCAGCAGAGGCAGAACATGGATGTAGAGACAGCCTCCGACGAGTTGCATAGGGCGCAATATGAGTGCAATCAGCTGTATATCAGTAATTCTATCATCGACAACTGTCTGTCAACCCTCAAGCACGAGACGATGTATTATCCCAACCGCATTCGCCAACTGGTATCTTCTTCCGAGAATCTCGACCAGATACGCGACATTGTGGCATACTATCGCGACATCTACACGATATTGAGTCAGCAGGCGATGCGCCAGTTTGACCGCCTTCACATATCCCTTTCCGTAGTGCCGCTCCACCGCTGGTTCGGTTCTTCTGATTCCCTGCCGAGTGTGATAGGCAATGTGCAGTTGCTCGACTATCTCATGCAGTTGCTCCGCAAGCAGAACGAAGGTGAGATGCCTGTCCTTGCCTCTGCCGATGTTGATGGTGAATATGTCTCAATCACCCTCACCATGTCACGAATGGCGAAAGAGCATGAGTCGGGCGTTGACATTTTCTCACCATCTACAGTGGAGAACATACCCTTCCTTGTCATCCGTCAGATAGTGCGCGACATATCCGAACACACCAACCGTCGAGGCTGTGGCGTTAGACTCAATGGCAATGACATAATAATACGACTACCATTTCATAAACATAATAAATAAGATATGAACAACTTCAAGGTAATAATAGTAGAGGACGTGCCCCTCGAACTCAAAGGCACTGAAGGTATCATCCGCAACGATATTCCCGAGGCGGAGATAATCGGTACAGCCAACAACGAGGCTGAATATTGGCGACTCATTCGCGACAACCAGCCCGACCTCCTTTTGCTCGACCTCGGACTTGGCGGCAGCACCACCGTTGGTGTTGAGATATGCCGCCACACCAAGGAGTCATATCCACAGGTCAAGGTGCTCATCTTCACAGGCGAGATACTCAACGAGAAGCTGTGGGTGGATGTACTTGATGCCGGTGCCGACGGTATTATCCTCAAGAGTGGCGAACTGCTCACCCGTGGTGATGTGCGCTCGGTGATGGAGGGAAAGACCATGGTGTTCAACGAACCGATACTGCGTCGCATAGTCGAGCGGTTCAAGCACTCGGTCAATCGCGAGCTCACCAATCAGGAGGCATTGCTCGACTATGAGATTGACGAATACGACGAGCGATTCCTTCGCCATCTCGCCTTGGGATATACCAAGGACCAGATTTCCAATCTCAAGGCAATGCCATTTGGCGTGAAGAGTCTGGAGAAGCGTCAGAACGAACTTGTTCAGAAACTCTTCCCCGGCGGCAATGGACGTATGGGAGTGAATGCCACCCGACTTGTCGTCAAGGCCATAGAACTTGGAATAATAGATGTTGACAACCTGCATGCCGATGAAGAATAAGATAGTGGCTTATCTCTCAGTCGTGCTTCTCATTGCCGAGGTGGTGCTGGTAGTGGGTTCGTGGCTCTATGCCGCTCTCAATCCCGAGAGTGGAGTGCGCAGTATGCTCAGTAGCGAGGGCATCCGCTGGGCGTTCGGCGGCTATATCCATCAGATGCAGTCGTCGCTGCTCGTGTGGCTTCTGCTTGCTGGTATGGCATACGGCACCCTGCGCCATTCGCGCCTTGCCGAATCGCTCCATTCCATGCGCTATCGTCAGCGTGTGGCATTGCGCTTCAGCATTGCCATCCTTGCGGTCTATCTCCTTGTGGTGGCTTTCTTCGCCTTTGTGCCCCATGCCATCCTGCTCAGTGTCACCGGCAATCTCTTTCCGTCGGCATTCAGTGATGCCGTTATACCACTTATGTGCTTTGGCATAATGCTCATGTCGGTGGTCTATGGAGTGATGTCAGGCTCTTTCCCTTCCGTTCCCTCCGTCTTCAATGCCCTTGTAGCTGGCATAAGCTCAATTGCTCCAATAATCATTCTTTATCTCCTTACCACACACCTTATATATATACTCTTGTACATTATATGAGGTGAACCCTGTTTTTTTTGAGATAAATCATATTTCAAAGAAAAAGCCGTGCTTTAGATGACCTAAAGCACGGCTTTGTTTTTCGTTTCACTTTTGAGTGTGGAAGATTAAGCCTCTGCGGGAGCTTCAGCTGGAGCCTCTGCACCTTCAGCCTCTGCCTTTGCAGCAGCCTCGGCCTCAGCCTTGGCAGCAGCTGCGGCAGCCTTCTTGTCGGCCACCTTCTTGGCAATAGCCTCGTTAATCTTCTTCTCGGCCTCGAGCTCCTTGGCGGCAGCTTCCTTCTTGGCCTTGGCCTCGCTCTCGCGAAGAGCCTCTAAACCCTTAACCTTGTCGGACTTCCATGCGTCGAACTTCTTCTGCAGGGTAGCCTCGTCGAATGCGCCCTTCTTGACACCACCACGAAGGTGCTTCATCATATAGACGCCCTCACGGCTGAGGATGTTGCGCACTGTGTCTGAAGGCTGAGCTCCTGTCTCAACCCAGTAGAGTGCTCTG
>JBJEAY010000819.1:0-4199 GCA_051869575.1 Prevotella sp.
GTTTTTCCGTTAAATTACTGTAATTATCCGAAGAAAATCAACTGAACATAATAATAAATGCAAATTTATTTGTATCTTTGCACCCGATTAGTAGCACTCTTACTAAGAGTGAGGCCATTTCATATAGTAATGATTACTGTTGAAATAAGACATACACGAGCGAAAAGACTCGATTTAGATCTATATGATTTATCCCGGCAGGTTGCAAAAACTTGCCGACGCCGTAGGCATTCTCAAAACTCAACTTCTCCGATTGCCGAGAAACCGCAATTCGAGCTACATCACCACGTAACACCTTGATATAGTTAAGGTTAATATCAAGGTTAAGGTCAACAAAGATGGAAAATAATAACGACTGGTATATTGCCCTTGTCACCCCAAACACCGAGAAAGAGTGTGCAAAAAAAGTTAAAAAACTCGTTGGGGTGGAGGATATGGATGAGATATACAACGCAGGAAACAAGGTGAATGCCTACGTCCCCACGCAGCGCGAACTGCATGAGTGGCCCAGCATCAAGAAGCGCAAATGGGTAGAAAGGGTGCTGTGTCCCTGCTATCTCTTCATACAGTGTTCTGAAAAAGACCGCTATGACCTTGCCTGCCGGGCGAAGTTCATCATACGTTTCCTCACCGACCGTGCCCGTGTGGATGAAAATGGCTATAGAGGTTTTGCCCGCATTCCACATTCCCAGATGGAGAATTTCATGCGCATGATAGGCGATGCCAAGAACCCCATTACCATCGATACCTCTCAGCTGCACAAAGGCACCAAGGTGCGCGTCAAGACAGGCCGCATGGCAGGGCTCGAGGGATATATTTTGCGCGAGCCCAGCGGCTCCGTCAATCTTGCCATCTACATCGACTATCTCGGCTGTGCCAAAATGGAGTTCCCGATAGAAGACCTTGATATCGTAGAAGAATAAAAAATCATTCAAAAGTTTGGCAGATTCAAAAATAATGTGTATCTTTGCAGCGTGATAAAGTAAAAAAGGAGATAATTATGGATACGATGACAATAGCTTTTGACGATAGAAAGATGATATCCGTCTTACGCCAACTGATTAATTCTATGAATGGTGTCAGAATAATCCCTACAGACATGGTAGAAGCAGAAAAGCCAGTTGCTGTGTCAAAAAGGAATAAATACAGAATATCCCCATTGATAAAATCGATGGAGACAGGATTCCAAGTGTCAGAAGACATTTCCGACGATTATAAAAAAGAAATTGGTGAAATCAGAACCAAAAGATCATTATGAAACTCTTTTTGGATGCCAATGTATTAATTGATTTTATGAGTGAACGACTACCTCATTAGAGGCAATCACCGTCTGTAAGCATCCAACCCTATTATGGCGGTTTGAAATATAGTTGCGTAAGCGTCCAAAAGTGGTTTTAGGTAATCCGTGAAAAAGTTAGTACCTTTGCACTGTCAAATTCAAAAAACAGTAAAAGGTATGCTAAGTAACAGCGATTTAGAGAAGGCTTGGTTCCTGTATAAGACAGAGTACGAGCCGCAGAACATTTCCATTAATGACTTCTGCATGAGAAAGGGTATTCCCTATCGTGAGTTCAACAAATGGTTTCGTAATACGCACAAGCAAGTGGTACCCTTGGAGGTCGAAGGTTCGCCCGAGGCTCCAAATTCGGATCAAACTCAACCAGATGCAGTTAAAGTCTTTAATACATCAAGTTCAAGGAAGTCCGGCATTCATGTGTTCATCCACACGAGCGACGGTCTTCAGATACAGAAGAAAGGCCTGACCTACCAGGGGCTGCTCAGTCTGGTGGAGAAACTGGAGGGGCTATGTTGAGTATAACCGGCCTTCATAATTTCTATTATCTTCCCGGTCTGCATGACATGCGCTGCAAGGCCCCACGCATATTTGAGATAATACGCTCCAAGTACCACCGTGACCCGTTAAACGGCGATGTATATATGTTCATGTCCAAGGACCAGAGGAAGGTTAAGATGGTACATTATGAGAACCACGCCTTTTATGTTCACGAGAAGTGCTTTGTGAAGGGATATAAGTTTATAAGGATAGAGCTTAGAGATGATGTTCCAGTGTATAAAATCGAGTGGAAGAGCTTGGTTTCAGTACTTGAAAGCCCTGTAATAAAGTCAATATCTTTACAATAGTATAAATAGTGTTAAACCACTGATTAGCAATAAAATAATATGCTTAAAAATTTGCATATATCAAATATTTTTAGTACCTTTGCACCATATAATAAAGCATATGACAAAGGACGAGTTAATCAGAGAAATACAGCTGAAACGGCAGCTTTCGGAGCTGGACGGAAGTCCAGTTCCGGAGTATGACCCGTCCGATGGTATGGAATCAGTAGAAGAACTGAAGAGATTCGTAAGGTTCCTGTACTCCTCCCTTCAGGAGAAGGACAGGGAGAACCAGCAGGTGAGGAGTGAGATGGCGGAGATAAAGGCTGAACTAAAGGCGGCCAAACAGCGTGCCGACTCTGAGGCGGAAAGCCGCCAGCGCCTGTTTGACAAGCTTGAGCGTTTCATGGACAGTCAAAAGGAAGCCGACGACGAGAAGAAGAAGCTCCTCCGTAAGATAGAGACGCTTGAGAACCGCCTTGCATTGGCCAACCAGTCCATCTATGGCGGAGGAAAATCTTGTAGCGAGAAGTATTCCGGCAATAAGAGCGATGGCATAAATGATGGCCGTGACGATTTCGACGGAACGGAGGAGTCGCTTCCCGAAGGCACACCGGGGCCATTTTCCAAGTCCTCTTCTTCGGGAACAGACAAGTCAAAAAACGAAAAGTCCGAAGGCGATGACGTTGATTCACAGGATGCAGGGCAAGATAACGGCACGGTTCAAACTTGTTACCATGGTGCAAGCCGCAAGGGTTGCTCTTACGTAAAGGAGATGATAGGCGATCCGATATTTCATGAGTGCATCGTGCCTGAAGGTTGCAAGGTGGTTAAGGTCAAAAAGCCTCGTAAAATCAGGACCTTAGTACAGAGGTTAGAGGAGCATCATTTCCAGAGATTATTGGTTGAGTATCCTGACGGCACCAGAAAGGTTATCACCGCCCCTGTTGACAAGGATGGCAAGGAGATACTTGAAGAGTTGGTTCCCGGTACCGGTATAACAGCCACATTGTTGTCATTCATGATATTCAACCGTTATATTATGGCTTCCCCCGCTTACCGCGAGGCCAAGAATAGATATCCGGACATGGACTGGCACACCTGCAGGCAAAACCTGCTCAACTGGGAGGACAAGGGTGCAATCATGCTCAACATGCTCCTGCCGGCATTGAAGGAAATGGCCTTGGAGGAAGGCGCGAACGTCAATGTTGACGAGACATGGTGCCGCTACCAGACCCACTTCGGTCACAATAAGACATATATGTGGTGTCTTGTAAACCGCAAGGCTGGCATAGTCATCTTTTTCTATGAAGATACGGTTGACAAGAACGGCAAGGTTCATACGGGTGGTCGCAGACGTGCCGTACTGAAAGAGTTCCTTGGCGATGCCAAGATAAAGTCCCTCCAGAGCGACGGCTACAATGTATATATGTACCTTGATGATGAGATGGTGGATATCGAGCATATCTGCTGCCTTGCCCATGTTCACAACAAACTTCAGGAGGCAAAAAGACTCGGCTATAAGATTGTTGATTTCTTCCTTTCGGGTATCAAGAAATTGTATAAGCGCGAGAAGCTGTATGCAAGCGATCCTAAATACTACACCCCGGAGCGCATCAAGGAGGCACGCAATGACGAATACACGAATGGAATCATAAACTCCATGCATGTTAAGCTGCTTGACCTGATAGCCAAGGGCGAACAAGAGTTCCCCGACAAGGTGTGGAGGGCCTTGAACTACTTCTACAACTTCTGGGATAGGGTGTTCGCCTATCGGAATGACGGTGAATACAGCATAGACAACATGGCGGTAGAGCGAGCCATAAGGCCTTTGACGGTTCAAAGGAAAAACAGCCTGTTCTTCTGTAGTCCCAAGGGAGCAAAGAACTCCGGCATATTCAACACATTCATCTCCACCTGCCAGCAGAAGTGTCGCAACTTCCGCGACTTCTTTGTGGACTTCGTCAAGGAGTGGAACAGGGGGCGAAGGGACTATGACAACCTCGTCCGGCTTGCTTTCTCTCCAAACAGCCAATTAAAATAAGTTAAATTTCAATGAAATCATAAATAGGCGGGCT
>JBJEAY010000820.1:0-4197 GCA_051869575.1 Prevotella sp.
ATAATGACAAAGATCGAAAATATGCATCTGAACAGTTAGAAAATCAGCGGAAATGAAGAAAAATGTCTCGTTTTCGCTGATTTTCTAAATAAATTGCTCCATACAAATGGTTATGGTGGCGGCAATGGGATTGGCGCAAGGTTATCATTTCAGTATTGCCAACAACGTCATTTCTTTGGACGACCTGTTTAAATGAAACGTTAAAGATTATTATAAGATAATTATTGCATGATGATTATTGCAAAAATGTTTGTATATTTGCAGCATAATTTCGAATAATATCATCATAAGAGACATGGATAAGAATCCCTTTGTAATCAGTGGATATGCGGGCGACAAGTACTTCTGCGACAGGGAGAGGGAGACCGAAATGCTCAAGGAATACGTTGCCAATGGCATCAACGTGACACTGATTTCCCCACGCCGAATAGGCAAGACAGGACTGGTGGAACATCTGTTCGGCCAAAAGGAGATTGCGAGCCAATACGAGTGCTTTCTCATTGACATCTTTGCCACTAAAACCATTGACGAGATGGTGCTGCAGTTGGGCAAGACCATTATCAGACAACTGTCGTCAAGGGGGGAGAATGTATTGAAGACATTCTTGCAGACAGTCAAGTCGCTTCGACCCGTAATGTCGTTTGACTTTGCCGGTAATCCGTCGTTTAGCATCGCCCCGGGAGAACCCACGCAACCAGAGCAGACACTGGACGAGATATTCCAATATTTGGGAAAGTCGGAGAAGCCTTGCATTGTGGCCATTGACGAGTTTCAGACCATAGCGGAATACCCGAACACCAAGACTGAGGCTCTGCTGAGAACTTATGTGCAACACTGCCCCAATGCAAGGTTTATCTTCTCGGGTTCGAAGAACACCATGATGGCAGAGATGTTCACACGACATTCACGCCCGTTCTACCAATCAACGACTCTCATGACAGTGCCCAAACTCCAAAGAGAGGTGTATGCCGACTTTGCCTGCACCCTCATCGCTGAATACGGAAAGGACGTTGAAAGGGAGGTCGTGTATGATGTGTATGACAGATTTGAAGGAGTGACTTGGTATTTGCAACGCACGATGAACAAGCTGTTCACCATGACTCCAACCGGGGGCACATGCACTATGGAATATGTGTCGAGGGCCATCGACTGTATTCTCGATGAGAATGCGGCAGCCTACGAATCTCTTTTATTCCAGATACCACCAAAACAGAAGGCATTGCTTATGGCTATACTGGCTGACGGAAAGGCGCAAGGCATCACCTCGGCAGCTTTTATCCGCAAACACGGACTTGTGTCGGCCAGTAGCGTGCAATCGGCTATCAAGGGTTTGGTGGAGAAAGAGTTTGTCACCAATGAAAATGGAGCATACGAGGCTTACGACAAGTTTTTTGCCTTATGGCTTCTGAGGCGATAGTAATGTGATTTTTGGCAGAATAATCTTATGAATTAGGCTATGGAATACCGTAAGGAAGATATAGAAAGGCTCAAGGTGAGCGTGGAGCATCTTTTAGGCAGGGAGATAAAGCTGCCCAGGGACTTCGTGTTTCTCGAAAAACAGGTGGAGTGTTATACGAGTGTGAAAATCTCGCAGAGCACCCTCAAGAGGCTGTGGGGATATGTGAGTTGCGACAGTGCCCCAAGCTATTATGTGCTCGACACGCTTGCCACAATGTTGGGATATACAAGTTGGACGGACTTTGTGAAGAGGAGTCTGGACAGCGAAAGCAGTTGCAGGATTGTGAGACGCAAGTTGCAGATGGACGCTCTGTCCTTGGGCGACAAGATTGAGTTGATGTGGTCGCCATTGCGAATGTTGGTGGCGGAATACAACGGGGAGGGCACCTTTGTGGTGGAGCAGTCGGAGAACAGCAAGCTCAAAGCCGGCGACACATTCCATTGCAGTTGCGTGATTGAGGGCGAACCGCTCTACCTCACTGACTTGACTCATCCCGGAATTGAGGGGTGCGACTATGTTTGCGGAAAGTTGGGCGGAGTGAAATGGCGTGTCATCGTGAATGAAGCGAACAAGACAGAATCTGAAATAACCTGTGGAGACATCAGAGTTCATAACCATAAATAATGCTAACGACACGGGCGACTGGTATTCGGCCAACTGTATCATCTCGCGCGAGACGATTGACGGACGGGTGATGATGAGAAAGCAGCTCAGAAGGCAATTCCTCGACAATGGCGACCATCGCGACATGCTCAGGAAGGAGTATGCCGTGGGAAGCCTGTTGGCTGAGCGCACGCCATACATCGTGGGTTATCGGAAGATGACCGACAACGACGGGGAGTGCAGCATCTGGATGGACTATATCGAGGGCGAGACGGTGGATTCGCTATTAGCCATACAGCCCGATTATTTCCGCAACGAGAGAAATCTACGCAGATTCCTGCTACAACTGCTGGAGGGACTGGAGGAGATGCACGCCTGTCAGGTGGTGCACATGGACATCAAACCGGCTAACGTGATGCTCACGTCGATCAACTGGGACGTGAGAATCATCGACCTCGGACTGAGCTACACCTACAGCCATCCCACGTCGGTGGGCATGACGGATGCCTTTGCCGCTCCCGAACAGAAGGAGGGCGGCAGTGTAGATGCGCGTACCGACATATATGCCGTGGGCAAGATGATAGAATATATCGCCAATAAACTCAATTCGGAGGGAAGGACGTATCATCTGCCAAGGGACATACGCAGAATCATGGAGGGTTGCCTCTACGACGACAAGGAGAGGAGATGGCAGTCGTGTGGCGAAATCATACGCAGGCTCAACAGGGGCGGAAGACGTTTGTGGATAGGGATGGCGTGCATTGTGCTGATTATCGCGATAGCGTCGGCAGTGTATGTGGAGAGCATTGGCGGTGAGTTTATCGACGGCTATGGAATGAAATATGAAGTGTTGTCGAGAGACAGTGGCACATGTGCCATCATCGGCAGAAAGAAGGGTGATGACCGCCCGAACATCTACATCAGCGACCATGTGAAATATCGAGGGCGCACATACACAGTGACGGAGATAGCCGACAGTGCATTCAAGGGCGACATGAACTTGGTGACGGTGTGTTTCCCGAGCACTCTACGCCGAATAGGAGCGGGAGCGTTCAAGGAATGTAAGAACATGATTTCGGCCGACATTCCCGACGGAGTGTCATACATCGGGCCAACTGCCTTCTGGTGGTGCGAAAAGTTGGAGTCGATACATCTGCCCAAGGGCATACGACGCATACCCATGGCGTGCTTTAGCATAACCGCCCTACGTGAGGTAAGCGTGCCCGAGGGAGTGGAGAGCATAGGCTTTGACGCCTTTGCCAAATGCGACAGTCTGACGGAGGTCGGTCTTCCCAATTCGTTGCGCGTCATCGAGCGTGGGGTGTTCTGGCAATGCCATGGCATCAGGCGAATTGAGATACCCGCGAGTGTGGAGGAGATAGGACAGTATAACTTCCTGGGCTGCACATCGTTGGAAGAAATCAGAAACATGTCGGTAGTGCCGCAGGATGTTATCGACATCTTTGACAAGGACAAGGCACGACATGTGAGGTTGGAGGTGCCGTCGGGGGCTGTGGAGGCATACAGGCGTTCGGTGGGCTGGAACAAATGTGAGATAGTGTCGATAGAATAATAATACAAACTCAAAATATTATTTCTTAATGTTATGTTTGATATACTGAATATAATTAATGATTACCTCTGGACTTATGTCGTAATCACGTTGTTGGTGTTTTGCGCCTTGTATTTCACCTTCAGACTCAAGGGAGTGCAGTTTCGCCGGATTGGCGACATGATGAGGGTGATAGTGGAGAAACCAGGTGACCAGAAGATTGGAGCGTTTCAGGCATTTGCCGTCTCGCTGTCGAGTCGTGTGGGCACGGGAAACCTTGCGGGTGTAGCTTCCGCCATATTCGTGGGCGGTCCGGGGGCTGTGTTCTGGATGTGGGTGATGGCTCTCTTCGGAGCAGCCACTGCATTTGTTGAGGCAACGCTCGCCCAACTATACAAGCGTAGGGGGGAGGACTCGTTCTATGGCGGACCGGCATATTACATGCAATACGGGCTACATCGCAAGTGGATGGGAGTGCTCTTTGCCATACTCATCACCATCACCTTCGGTATGGCCAACCAAGTGATACAAAGCAACACCCTATGCGACGCCCTTGCCGACTCGCTCGCCATCGACGCCAAAT
>JBJEAY010000821.1:0-4191 GCA_051869575.1 Prevotella sp.
AAGAAATGATTAAAGACTTCGACAAGCTCATACAAGAACGTATCAAGGAAGCAAGTAAGACAATCTTCAACCCGAAAATAGAAGCGTTGAGGAGCATACTTGATGCTTATGCCGGAGAAGTTGGCAAGTTCGATTTCAACGAATATAACTGTCAGTTATCATTAAAGGTTATCAAGAACAAGATTTTACAGATAGAATTTAATGTTGAATAGCAATATGGACAAAGAAGACTTTACCAAAAAGACATTCTACGACCTACAAAGGCAGATGTCTAACCTTGAAAGGTTTATGAATGCGTATTCTATCACTCTTAGACGGGTAATGACGGAAGAAGACTTCAGCAATCTCTACGATATGTTAGCAAAGACTATAGATAAATACAATAATCAATAAATAGTATCATTATGGAGAATAAATTAGAAGTGTTAAAAGAAGACGCTGTTTCAGCTTACAACAGCGCAAGTGAAGAACAGAAAGAAATTCTTGAACAGTTGTTCGGGAAAGCAGCTTTCAGACCTGCAGATGTCCGAGACAGAGTGAAGACATTTGAAGATGCTTGTGAAGAACTTGGTGAAGACGATGATTTTGTAGTCCAATACAATCTGTTTATGGAAAACGTTAATATGGGAAAATGTGAAGACATCATCTCATACTTGAAACTCAGGATTATCGTGGCTGCTCTTAACGAAGGATGGGAGCCAGAGTTTAACGATAGCGAATACAGGTGGTACCCTTGGTTCTATTTCTATACCAACAAAGAAATAGAGGATATGGACGAAGAACAAAAGTCAGAGTTGTGCCGTTGTGTTGGCCGTTCGCACTACCATGCGTTTGCGAATGGCGGCTTGTCGTACGCGCATGCGTATAATGCGTTCTCGTACTCGCCCTCGAGCTACGGCGCTCGGCTCGCCTTCAAAACGAAAGAACTCGCTAAATACGCCGGCAAACAGTTCATCGAAATCTACCGAGACTTTGTTATCTTCTAAGTTTATGTACAAACTGGTGGTGATTTGACTACACCACCAGTTTTTTCTCTATGTGAATATGGAAAACGAAAACAAGGAGTTAGTTCCTGCGCCCATTGATAATAAGAATGTCCTTGAGGACTTTGCAGATGCGTTTTGTGACATTTGTGAACAGTCTTGGACTGCTGATATGCACACTTTTTGGCGTGACGGTTGTTTGTATGTAGTTGAATATAAGTTTGGAGAAAGCAAAGGGCTGATAAAATGTGTCTATGGCACTCCAAAAGATGGTTCTGCAGATGAAATACTTGCAAAAATAGACTCCGAGTTCAATACGGAAGACAACAACATACATGTGGGGCTCAAAGTTGTTGGTAATGATGTCAAATTTAGGTTTGTTTTCAAGTTGGATAGTAGTGAAAATGCCAAAAATGAAGCATTTCCCCCATGATATTTTCTGTAAGACCGTTATGAAGCTTGATTATTCCCAAAATTCCAATTACAACGATGACTTTGACAACAAAAAAACTGTATTTTGAAGTATTTGACATATAAATGCGTTAGAGACGTATTTTATCCGTTAAAAAGGGCGTATAACATTGGTATATACGCCTTTTTTGCGTTTTATCAAGCCACTTTCACTGAACTTGTCCGTTCACTGCCTTTTTGCGCCCAGATTTCATCCTGATTTCGGGATGAAATAACTTTGTATTGAAAAATATACGCCTGTTGCGTGTGTGGGCGTGGAATTAACAGAAAAAACTTTCATTCAAGTATGGCAAAACTCAGAATCTACAACGAGATTGTCAATGAGGAAGACAAGGTGTTCTTGCAGGACTGTTATGGCACGGACGGTATCTGCTACAAGGATATTCCCGAGTTCCTCGACTCGATGGAAGAAGGTGACAACGAGATTGACATCCGACTTCACTGCCCAGGTGGTGATTGCATTGAGGGATGGGCAATCTACGATGCTCTCCGTAACTCCGGAAAGACAATCTCTGCTACCATTGAGGGCGAATGTTCCTCGATGGCAACCATCATTCTCCTTGCCGCTCCAAAAGAGCGTCGTTACGGCTTCGAGAATGCGAGAATGTGTATTCATAATCCTGCGGTCGCATGGCTTGACCTTTGGTCTGATGAACGGCTTACGGCAGATGAGCTTGCAAATCTCAAGGCAAAACTTACGGCACAGGAGGCTTCTCTGATTGAAGAGCAGAACAAGATCCTCAACCTTTATGTGGAACGCACAGGCGCAGACCGCACAGAGTTGCAGAATCTTATGAACGAGGACAAGTATGTGGATATGGCACGGGCGGCAGAACTTGGCTTTATCGCATCGACACTTGCCCCGAACACTGACAACAAACATTCAAAATTCAATAAAATGGCAAAAGAAAAAGTAACTATCGAGAGTGGCATTTTTAGAAAATTGCTCTCTCTTGCAGGCATCGCAAAGATTGAAGATGTAAAGGTCATCGATCAGAAGATTACTGCTGCTGACGGCACAGAGTTCACAGTTGAACGTGAGGACGGAGACCCGCAGGTAGGCGACAAGGCTTATCCCAACGGCACCTATGTGCTTGAAGACGGAACTACCATCGTTGTCACTGACGAGATTATCGAGTCTATCACCCCTGCTGGCAGTGGTGAGGATGACGGTGAAGGAGAGGACGAGAAGAAAAAGAAGTGTCTCGAAGACCAGGTTGAGCAGTTGACCGCAAAGGTTGATGAACTCACTACACAGGTCAACGAGCTCAAAGCTTCTAATGAAGCCCTCAAGTCAGAGAACGAGACACTGAAAGCAGAGTCCAAGACTGACGAGGAGAAAGAAATCCTTGATACTGTCGCCAAAGCAGGTGGCAAGAAGTGGCTTGACAACCTCGGCAGCATGTCTTCCACTTTCAACGCTTCAAACCGCAAGTTTGTTGCGAGAGGTGAAGGTCCCTCCCAGCAGCAAGAGGAGACACGTTCACAGCGTATGCTCCGTGAGCAGCGTGAGGCACAGGAGGCAAAGCGCAAGGCTCGTAGCCAGAAATAACAACATGTCTAATAATTAAAAAAAAGAAATCAATATGAACTTTGAACAATTCACAGTTGATAATGGAGCGATTCGCGACCTTAGCGAACTCCTGTTCACATCGATTTACAACGACCCCGACCTGGAGCGTTTGTTCACCATGGTTCCTAAAGCTGTAAACGGCAAGAAACTTGGTTACCTCGACAGCATGGGTGATGTTGGTGTTCCCGGTGGCGGCTGCGACCCTGAATACACCAAGATTGCCATCACAGGCATTGAGAAGACCTGGGACCTTGGCAAATGGCGCATTCCAAAGACCATCTGTTACGAGGAATTGGAGGACACTCTTGCCAAATACGGCATGAACTCCGGCACTGAGGCTGCTGACATCACAAATACGCCTTACTTCGACAAAGTTCTCCAGCCGTTGCTTCAGAAAGCAATTGTCGAGATGTTCTGGCGTCTCATCTGGTTTGGTGATAAGACAGCAAAGAACGTGACTTCCTCTGGTGTTGACGGTGTAGGTGGCGGTGTTGTTACTGACACTATCAATCCTAATCTGCTCACTGCCTGTGACGGTTTCTGGAAGAGACTGCTTGCTATCATTGCGGCCAATCCGAACCAGAAGACACCGATTGCAGCCAACAGCTCCTCAACGAAGGCTCTGCAGAAGACAGACCTCCGTGCTTCCGGCGTAGCAATCAAGATTGTTGACGACCTACTTTCGGATGCAGACTCTCGTATCTTCGACTACAGCGACCACGCCATCATGATGACGAACTCTCTGTTCAAGGCTCTCCGTAACGATGTTGTTGACAAGTACGGAAAGACCACTATGCCTTTTGAACAGGTTAGTGCCGGCTTCGGTCTGTCAAAGTACGACGGACACGACATCATCGTCCTTGACGTTTGGGATCGTCTCATCCGCAAGTATTCAGACAACGGTACGACCATCGACTGCCCGCACCGTGCTGTCCTCGCTTCCGCAAGCAACCTGTTCTGTGGTACTTCCGACAGCCAGCGCCTCGCTTCGCTTACTGTTAAGTTCGACGACCGCAAACGAGATAACTTCATCTTTGCAGAGTCTGACCTTGGAACCATCATCGGTGAGGACGAACTTGTACAGGTAGCTATCTAACCACTGGGGAGGGCGAGAAATCTCCCTCCCCGTAATGTCTAACATCAAAAAATAAATAGTATATGGCA
>JBJEAY010000822.1:0-4189 GCA_051869575.1 Prevotella sp.
GATCTTGTTGACCAATAATTAGTAGGGTTGCTGCTTGCAGTCCAAGAACCAGTTGCCATATTTGAAATCCAGTTACCCTTCTCGTTGGTAACGGCATCGTCAGTGGCATATTCCAGGTCACTGTAGTATCCCGGCAGACGGCTATAGCCCACGATGACGAAGCTCTGTGCGAAGCTGGGCTCCTTATACATCATGTCGAGATCCTTGATGTTTTCATTGGCTGGCTCGAAAAGGTCATCACAACTTGTGAAGCCCATCATTGCCGCCATTGCTATAAAAATATATTTCTTCATTGAAATAAACTTTAATATTTTAATTCTTTTATTTTTTAATTTCAAGTTTATAACTTGATTGTTGCTCCTATGTTATAGAAACGAGTATAGGGGAAACCTGTTGTTGTCTCCATAATCTTGCGGTTGGGAGCGATGGTAATCAGGTTGCTACCGCTGAAGTAGATGCTCATGTCCTTAACCACCTTGCCTTCAAACCAGCTATCGGGCATGTCGTAGGTCAGTTGCACCTTGTCGAGCGAGAACTTGTTGGTGGAATACTGCCAATAGTTCGATGTTCGGAAGTTGTTGCTGTTACCCGTTGTGGTGAGTCTCGGATATGTGGCACTTGCGGCAGTCTCGGGAGTCCAGCGTCCAAGGGCTACCTCTGAGTACTTGTTCTCAGCACGAGGCCACCAGTAGTCTCCACTCTTTGTGCCAATGGCTCCAGCTTGGCCTACGCCACGAGCGAAGAATGTGAAGTCCTTCCACTTCAAGGTGAGGTTGACACCATAGATATAAGATGGGCTCCAGTTGCCAAGCACTGTCACGTCCTTACCGTCGATAATTTTGTCGCCATTGATGTCCTTATAGCGCAAGTCACCTGGCTTCACCTCGCTGAAGGTATGGTCGGGGATACTCTCAAGGAGTTTGCCGTTGGCATCAAAGTCAGCCTCGGTGAAATAGCCTAAGCATGTGTATCCCCAAACAGATGAGAGCGACTTGCCTGCACTATTGAGATATGTGTTCTCACCATTGTTCTCGTCGCGCAGAACTGCCTTGTCCTTGTAGAGCATACCAGTGAAACCGAGCTGTGCCTGAACCTGACCAATCTTCTTGTTGAAATTCACGGTGTAGTCGATACCCTGACGACGGTCGCTGTTGTAGTTCATGTTTGGCAGGAACGAACCGATGCTGTTATACCATGAGGGGAACGAGGTGTTTGCACCATTGGTAATCAGTCCGTTTGTGTCCTGGGTGAAAAGGTTGATGTCGAAGTCAACCAATCCCTTGAACAGACGGCCGGCAAGACCTATGCGCCATTCCTTGCGCTTGATCATCTCGAGATTCTCGTTGTCACCACGTGTCTGTGATGTAGAGAATCCACCCTGTGAGTTATCACACCACTGATACCAAATACCCTGGGGATCGTAGTATCCCTTATACATGTAGAAGTCCTGAAGGTCGATGTCCTGGTTGAGCAGAGTATAGGCAGCAGAAATCTTCAGGTCGTCAATCCAGTCGATGTCATGCATGAACTTCTCCTTGCTCAGACGCCATCCGGCACCGAAAGAGTGTGAAAGAGCCTGACGATGACCCTCTGCCAACTTTGCCGAGTGTACGAGTGAACCACCAAGCTGAACGTAATACTTACGGACAAAATTATAGTCAACATTCAGTCCAAGGTTGACATTACTGGTGCGGTGGTAGAGATTACGCAAACGCACAGCCTCGTCGGTGTCGTGGCTCTCATCTTTGCAGTTCTGTTTCTGCCATCCCCAACCTACGAGTGTAGCTGCAATATTGTGCTGCTTGGCGAATGTGCGCTTGTAGTCAAACTGTGCAGAGAACATCATTGTCTGTGCATCACTTGAGCTGCCCACAAATTCCTGCGAAGCCTGCTTGTCGTTGTTATACTTTGTAAGACCGACAATCATATCCTTGCCATTCATATTTGCCCACTGAGGCTCGTATGTGGCGTATGTATTGTTAAAGCCTTCAGAGTAGTAGTCCCAATAGTCGATATCGAAGGCGGCTCGGAAGCTCAATCCCCGGGTAATCATACCGAGGTCGGCACGAACTGCCACCTGGAACATAAAGTCACGATACTTGTCGCGGATATAACCAGCAATCTCCGAGTCACCCCAGAAACTGGTGGTGTTGGTAGATAGTCCACCAGGCAGATACTTGCCATTGATGAGCCAGTTGGCATTTTCAACCATTGTGGCAATGTCCTTGTTGTTCATGTCCATCTGGTCGATGGGCAGCAAGGGATTATACCAGTTAGGACGGAGTGATGAGGCAGTTCCCCAGAAGTCGCCACGACTGTTGTATGCATCCTCAACAATCACACCAGCCGACGTAGAAGCCGACAACCAATCAGTGATAGTAACATCCACATTGGCATTCACGTTGAATCGCCAGTTGTTGTCGTTCTTGTGATCTCCTGCCTTTACAAGACCATTGTTATAGCGTGCGCCGAAGTTTGCATAGTAGCGTGCCCGTTCAGTTCCACCTGATATCTCGCCAATGAGCTCAGTCTTGTTATAAGCCTTGCGCAGGTTATCAGAGTTGTAGAACTTAAGGTCAGGATAGCGTGTGGGATTTGTTCCTGCAGCAGTATTATAGATAACATCATCCGAATATTTTGGCTTCAGTCCGTCGTTGACGCATGCCTCATTATAGAGAGTCATGTATTCAGCGGCATTTAGATACTGAGGATAAGACTTCGGTACGAAGAATCCTGTGTTAACACGCATGTCAATAGTCATTGGCTTTGCCTCACCACGCTTGGTGGTGATGAGGATTGCACCCTTGGCGGCACGGCTACCATAGAGCATCACGGCACTTGCGCTCTTGAGCACTGTCACCTGTTCAATCTGTGTGGGATCAACCTTACTGATCTCACGTGGCATTCCATCCACGAGAACAAGTGGCGACTGTCCCCATGTATTGCCGTTATATCCGCCAATAAGGCTTTGCAGTCCATCGTTGGCAGATGCCATATTGTCTTTCTTCATCAGCTCTGTGATATCGACTGCCGATATACCTCCAAGGACATCTTGCTTCTCCATGGTGCCGAATGCCACATTCACCTTAGCCGTGTCGGCAAGCTCCTGTGCCATGATACCGCAGGAAGGAGCAATTGCTATTGCCATCAGAGCTGCGAATCTGTTTATCTTATTTATCTTCATAATCATAAAATAAGTCGTAAACGAACTTTAATTCTTTAATATTATAATTATTTATATCGCGCTTTGCGCGATTACCATCCCGGATTCTGTTTAAACACATCACTCATGTTGACATCATTGAGCGGGAAAGGCAACCAGTAGTGGCGATCGGTGAAATTGCGCTGTACGAGCACCTCCTCACGGATGTTGATAACTCTTGCATTAGCAGGATTATCGTATGTTGCATTATCATCTTGACCGCGGTCGAAATAGATAGCCTTTTTCTGGTTGTAGGGAGCCTTGTCGAGAAGCAACCAACGGCGAAGGTCGTGGAAGCGGTGTGCCTCAAACGAAAGTTCTACGGCACGCTCACGACGAAGTTCCTCCATAAACTTATCCACCGAACCTGTATAAGCAGAAGCAACATGACCAACGTTGGCACGGTCGCGAATGGCATTAACGGCATCAAGGGCAGAGAGTGAGCATCCGCCTGCCTTGGCTGTTACAGAACCATAGCCCTCCGCAGCTGCCTCGGCATATAGGAGATAAACATCGGCAAGACGCATCAGCGACATAACCATATTTACACCATCACGATAGCCATCCCACTCGTTAAGATGCTGATGGCAGAATTTCTTGTTGGTATATCCAGTGAGACATGCTGCGGCACCATATTCGGTGCGCATCTTACCACCTTCGAACATACTGGCATACTTGCGCTGTTTGTCATTGTTGACACGCGAACCATCCTTAACCACTTCAACACCATCGTAGATGAAGTTATAGTAGAAACGCGGGTCGCGGTTTTTCCAAGGATACTCGCAGTCGTAGCCGCTCTCGGGGTCAGACTTGGTGATATCCTTGATAGGCATACCATTTGCCATACCAAAATAGTCGGCATAGTTGGCTGTTGGATAGCACTTGATACCAGAGTTTAGCACGAGTTTTGTGGGCCAGTCATTGATTTGGTTCCAACGATAGCGTCCTGCACCACCTCCCCATTCGTGAAGTATGCACTCCTTGAGG
>JBJEAY010000823.1:0-4176 GCA_051869575.1 Prevotella sp.
TGCGCTTCTTCACATATGCTATATATTCATCCACTGCAGCACGCTGTTCGGCAGTGGTCAGTTCATCCACCAGTTCACTCTCGGGAGCCAATACCATGAATGTCACTCCGAAGATAGTGTCGGCACGTGTGGTGAAGATAGTGAAGTGCTTGTCGCTGTCCTTCACTTTGAATTCCATCTCTGTTCCCTCAGAGCGTCCTATCCAGTTGCGCTGAGTCTCCTTCAGCGAGTCGGTCCAGTCGATGGTCTCCAGTCCGTCGAGCAATCTCTGTGCGTATGCTGACACACGCAGGCACCACTGGCGCATCTTCTGCTGCACCACGGGATAGCCTCCGCGCACGCTCACTCCATCCACAACCTCGTCGTTGGCAAGCACGGTGCCGAGCTTTGGACACCAGTTCACCATTGTCTCGCCGAGATAAGCTATACGATAGTTCATGAGCACCTCCTGCTTCTTCTTCTCCGAGAATGAATTCCATTCCGAGGCAGTGAAATGCAGTTCCTCGGTGCATGCAGCCGAGATATTCTCAGTACCCATCAGTTCGAAGTGCTCGATGAGCTTGATGATAGGTTGAGCCTTCTGTGAGGCAAGACTGTAATATGACTTGAACATGCGGATGAAAGCCCACTGTGTCCAGTGATAGTAATCAGGGTCGCAGGTGCGCACCTCGCGGTCCCAGTCGAATGAGAATCCTATTTTGTCCAACTGCTCGCGATAGTGGTTGATGTTAGCCACGGTGGTCACCTCGGGGTGCTGTCCCGTCTGTATGGCATACTGCTCAGCCGGCAGTCCGTAGGCATCATATCCCATAGGGTTGAGCACGTTGAATCCCTGCTGGCGCTTGTATCTTGCATAGATGTCGCTGGCGATGTATCCGAGGGGATGTCCCACATGCAGTCCCGCTCCCGAGGGATAGGGGAACATGTTGAGTACGTAGAACTTTTTGCGCTTAGCGTCTTCAGTGACCTTGTAGGTTTTGTTTTCCACCCACTTCTCGTGCCACTTCTTTTCGATTTCTCTAAAATTGTATTCCATAATCTTATTTCGTTTTTTCTTTTCTTCAGTGCATATTACGCTGCAAAGTTACACATTTATAATCATATTACAAAAGAAAACCTCGTTTTTTTATATTATTTAGCTATGAAGGCTATATATAGCTATAGTGAGAGCATGTGATTAGGGTATTCTTATATTATAACGACTACTATCCAGAATTCGTCACGATAGCTATTCTTAATTGTATATGATACTAATGGCGATTTATGTTCCCCACTGCGGAACGTATATTCCACAGTGGGGAACGTACATTCCGCAGTGGTGAACGTACGTTCCGCACTGCGGAACATAGATAAGATATACTATCCTTAGGAAATTAGATATACTATCCTTAGAAAATGACAATGCCCTATCTTGGCAACTTCACTTTGAGTATAATAAAATAGAGTACACCGGCTACCGTGAGGCATACAGGAAAGGCATACCAGATGCCAACAAGACCGAAGCCAAAGTGAATGCCCAATAGCCAACTGAGAGGCAGCGAGACAACGAAATAGGCGAAGAAGGCCGCCCACATCAGCAGTCGCATCTCACCCAATCCGCGCAGTGCATTGGCAATGGAGCACTGTAAGGCATCGCTTATCTGATAGAGAATAAGAGGAATAACCGTCAAGGCAACCAGTTGACCGACAAGCGGATCGTCGGAGAACAGCGAACCGATGTCATATCGGAACGTATATACAGGAACAGCCATAAAGGCCGCTATGGCGATGATTATAAAGAAGCCGCTCTTGGTGACATCCACAATGGCTCGCCAATCCTTCATGCCCGCAAAGTGGCTGACACGAATACTGATGGCAGTGGCGATGCCGAGATAGATGTTATAGAAGAACATCGAGACGGTGAGCATTATCTGGTGGGCGGCAAGCGGTTTGGTGCCTAACCATCCCACGAAGATTGCCACGAGCGAGAATGCTCCGCACTCGATGGTTGACTGTATGGCAGAAGTCCATCCGAGTTGGTTGATCTTGTCGAATGTCCTTTTCGTCTTTGTAGGCTCAGCCTTCAATGCCCCGTTGAGATAAACACTGTATCTCTTGTTCATGAAGAAGATGAGGCAGAACAACACCACAATGACAACGCGCGCTATGGCAGTGGATATTCCCGCTCCGAGCAGTCCCAACTCGGGTATTCCTGCCTTACCGTAGATGAGGAAGTAATTGCCGATGATATTCAGGATATTGGAGAATACGAGCACATACATCGAGATCTTGGTGGAACCGATGGTGTCGAAGAACTGCTTCATCTGACAACCTAATACGGCAAAGGGAAGCGAGATGATGTTGACAATGAGATAAGGCCGCATCAGCGGGATCAGTTCGTCGGGTTGCCCGAAGAGGGGCAGTGAGAAATAGAATGTCACTGCAAGGGCGGTGAGTGAGATTGCTAAGATGACATTCGCCCATAGGCATGAGCGCATCACCACGCCAGCCTCTTCCCTCTCGTTGCGGCCTATGAAGGGACCGGCTACGGGAGTGAGGGCGAAGTTAAAACCGATGGAGAAGAGGACGAAAAGGACAAAGATACTGTTTACAAAACTGGCGGCAGCCAATTCTGTAGTAGAGTGATGGCCTATCATGAGAGTGTCGGCGAAGTTGAGGACGAGATTGCCTATCTGGCCGATGACTATCGGAGTGCCGAGCTTTATTAGGGTTTTGTAATGATGGGGCATGGGTTTTTTGGGGAGGCTCGGCGGCAAAACCGCCGAGAACGGTGGCTGTTATGTAATTTACTTTTCTTTATTTTTTTTATTTGCCGGTTACAATCTTCTTTATTTCGTTGAGCTTGTTGAGGGCTTCCACGGGTGTGAGGTTGTTGATGTCGAGACCGATGATCTCGTCTCTCACCTGACAGAGCACGGGGTCGTCTAATTGGAAGAAACTGAGCTGCATTCCCTCGCGGCTTTGGGCTATGGATGCCGTGGGTTTGCCGGCAGAGCCCACTCCGGCATTGTCCGACTCCAGTTCCTTGAGGATAACGTTGGCACGACGTATGATACTCTTGGGCATACCCGATATCTCAGCCACATGAATACCGAATGAGTGTTCCGAACCGCCACGCGTCAGTTTGCGCAGGAAGATAACCTTGCCGTCCATCTCCTTCACACTGACATTGTAGTTTTTGATACGGCTGAAGTTCTTCTCCATCTCATTTAGTTCGTGATAGTGGGTGGCGAAGAGAGTGCGCGCCTTGGCACGCGGATTCTCGTGCAGATATTCCACTATAGCCCAAGCTATGGAGATGCCGTCGTAGGTGGATGTGCCTCGTCCGAGTTCGTCGAAGAGCACGAGCGACTTCGGAGACACATTATTCAGAATATTCGACGCCTCGGTCATCTCGACCATAAAGGTGGATTCACCGAGGGATATGTTGTCGCTTGCTCCCACACGTGTGAATATCTTATCCACCAGACCTATGCGTGCGCTTTCGGCAGGAACGAACGAACCAATCTGTGCCATCAGTACGATGAGGGCGGTCTGGCGCAGAAGAGCCGACTTACCAGCCATGTTAGGACCGGTGATAATCATGATCTGCTGACTTTCGGAGTCGAGCATGATGTCGTTGGGCACATACTGCTCGCCCACGGGCATCTCGGTCTCGATGACGGGATGTCGTCCCTGCTTGATGTCGATGATGTCGGAGTTGTCTATAATGGGGCGTACATACTTATGCTCCTGTGCAGTCTTGGCTCCCGAGAGCAGACAGTCGAGACGAGCGATAAGATTGGCATTGGTTTGTATCTGCTGGATATATTCCTGCGTATCTATGACGAGGTCGTTGAAGAGTTTTGTCTCCAAAGCGAGGATTTTCTCCTCGGCACCGAGAATCTTCTCCTCGTATTCCTTAAGTTCCTCGGTGATGTATCTCTCAGCCTGGGCGAGAGTCTGCTTGCGTATCCACTCCTGCGGCACCTGCTCCTTATAGGTGTTTCTCACCTCCAGATAATATCCGAAGACATTGTTATAACCAATCTTCAAGCTTGCTATACCTGTCTTTTCCACCTCGCGCTCCTGTATCTTCAATAGATAATCCTTGCCATGATAGGCAATGCTGCGCAGTTGGTCGAGTTCTTCGTTCACACCATCATTTATCACCCCACCCTTGTTGACAAGTTGTGG
>JBJEAY010000824.1:0-21015 GCA_051869575.1 Prevotella sp.
CAGCTCTTGTGGGATTACCTCAAGATTGCCAAGGGCGGACAGACACACCACAACCTCCCCGCAGCATTCTCGTTCCACGATACTCTCATCCGCAAGGGCGACATGCACCTCACCGACTATGCTGAGTATGTGAAATAATGATATTTCATAGATTAAATACAGACATCACTCCACCGGAGTCAATGAATTACCCCTTCTGCTATGAGCCGGATTCCCTTTCGATGCTCGCAGTGGAAGGGGTAAAATCTTATATCCTCAGCCATCCCCACTGGCTTCCCGTATTGCAGGAAGGCAAGATGTTTGGGGTCTTGGTGGTGGAAATGAAACATAAAGTGGAGAAGGATGGGAAGGTAGAGAATGTCGTGGAATTAGGGTATCTTGCCGCCTATTCCGGTCAGATTGATATTCTTGCGGCGGATGACTTCTTCGTGCCTCCTGTCTTCGACTATCTTCAACCCAACGGATATTTCAAATCCGAGGAGGCGGAGATTTCCCGCATCAACCATAATATAATAAGGTGGGAAACCAATAATGATGATACTCCCGATAATATCATCCATGATTTGAAGGCAGAGCGCAAGTCGCGTTCGCAAGCTCTTCAGCGTTGGCTGTTCTCGCATTTCGTGATGCTCAATGCCAATGGCGAAAAGCGCAATCTTCTCGACATCTTCAGTGATACCCCTATAAAGTTTCCTCCTTCGGGAGCAGGGGAGTGCTGCGCTCCCAAACTGCTGCAATATGCTTATCTCAATGGTTTGCGACCAGTGAGGATTGCCGAGTTTTGGTGGGGTGATTCTCCCAAGAAGGAGATACGTCATCATCTCCATTTCTATCCCGCCTGCCGTGGACGTTGTCTGCCCATCCTTTCCTTTATGATGCAAGGACTGAATGTGGAAACCGACCCGCAGCAAACTTATGCTCATGGCGAGATGACGGTTGTATATGAGGATGATTATCTCATTGTGGTTGACAAACCGGCAGGAATGTTGTCGGTGTCGGGAAAGCTTAATCGCCCCTCCGTCCTGTCATTGCTACAGACTAACAACCCCAATATCCTCCTGTGCCATCGCTTGGATATGGACACCAGCGGATTGTTGGTGGCTGCCAAGGACGAATTGACATATAAGCATATACAGAAGCAGTTTCTCGACCGCACTGTGAAGAAACGCTATCGTGCTGTTGTCCTGCCCAAGGACATCAATAGCTACCACGTTGGCGACAAGGGAACAATCGACCTCCCTCTTGCCTCCGATTATCTTGAGCGTCCTTGTCAGATTGTGGATTTTGAGAATGGGAAGCGTGCCATCACCGAATGGCGTGTTATGGAGGCTAACGGAAGGGAAGTGACTATGCAATTACTGCCGCATACAGGAAGGACTCACCAGCTACGAGTGCATTGCGCCAGTCCCTTAGGATTGAATGCCCCTATCAAGGGCGACCCTCTTTATGGCTCAAAGTCCGACCGTCTTCACTTGTATGCCGAATATCTTGAGTTTATTCATCCAGCTGACGGTAGGCGGATGAGACTGTCACTAAAATAATGGGGCGTGCCATCATTTGATGACACACCCCATCTTCTGATTAGTATGTGAGTTAGAGTTTTATGCCTTTGCAGGAGCTGCTTCCACCTCGTCGGCAGCCTTGATATGACGTCCCATTGTGATATATGCAATAGGAGCGGCAATAAAGATTGACGAGAGTGTACCGAATACAACACCGAGAATCATTGCAAACGAGAAGCTGCGGATGCTGTCACCACCAAGGATGAAGATACACAGCAGCACGATCAATGTCGTTACAGAGGTGTTGATGGTACGGGCGAGTGTCTGGTTCAACGAGTCGTTGAAGATATCCTGACGGTCGCGTTTCTTGAACAATCCGAAGTTCTCACGGATACGGTCGAATACCACCACCTTGTCGTTGATAGAGTAACCGATTACGGTAAGGATGGCACCGATGAATGTCTGGTCGATTTCAAGTGACATCGGAACAATACCCCACAATGCTGAGTAGAAACCGATTACTATCAATGTATCGAGTGCAAGTGCAACGGTTGAACCCACTGAATAAGCCACGTTGTGGAAACGAACGAGGATATAGATGAAGATGGCTATCAGGGCGAAGATAACGCTGATGATAGCACCGTAAGTGATATCCTTAGCCACCGACGGACCTACCTTTGTACTGCTGATGATAGAACCACCGGCACGAACATCAGGATTCTTGAATGCGTTTACGTCCTTCTGTGTCACGAGGTTTGCCTTCGACATAGCCTTGAACAGGATGTTCTCGCACTCGTCGTCAACAGTCGGGTCGTTCGACTCAATCTTGTAGTTGGTTGACACACGGATGGTCTTGCCGTCTGTACCCAGGGCAATGGCGCTCACGTTAGCCTCGCCGAATGCTCCGGCAAGGGCAGTGCGCACTTCCTCTGGCTCAACAGCCTTCTCCAGTTTCACAACATAGTTGCGTCCACCGGTGAAGTCGATGCTCTTGCTCAATCCGCGCACACCGAGGCAGATGATGAACAGTACTGCTGCAACGCCCCAAATGGTGAATGTCTTCTTGTATGAACCCATGAAGTTGAAACGGGTGTTCTGCATCAGGTTCTTCGAGAATGCTGTAGAGAAGGTGAGGTTTGTCCACTTGTCCTTCTTCATCTGGTGCTCATAAACGAGACGTGTGAGATATACGGCTGTGAAGAATGAACATACGATACCGATAATCAATGTAGTGGCGAATCCACGGATAGGACCTGTACCGAATACATACAGGATGACACCTGTGATGATTGAGGTAAGGTTAGAGTCGAAGATGGCAGAGAAGGCATTTGCATAACCCTTCTTCATTGCCTCTTTCACGTTAAGACCTGCTCTAAGCTCTTCCTTCGTACGCTCATAGATAAGCACGTTGGCATCCACAGCCATACCGAGCGAGAGCACGATACCGGCGATACCCGGCATTGTCAATGCCGCCTGGAATGATGTCAGGATTCCGAGTGTGAAGAACAGGTTGAACAACAGTGCGATGTTTGCCATCATTCCCGGGATTACTCCATAGAGGCAGAGCATGTAAACCATCAGGAGGATGAATGCCACGATGAATGAGATGACACCCTGCTGGATTGACTGTGCACCGAGTGACGGACCTACCACCTCTTCCTGTACGATACGTGTAGGAGCAGGCATCTTACCTGAGTTAAGAGTGTTTGCGAGGTCCTTGGTGTCCTCAATAGAGAAGTTACCTGTAATCTGTGAGTTACCACCGGCAATCTCACCGTTTACGCGAGGTGCGCTATATACTGCGTCGTCGAGCACGATGGCTACGGCACGACCGATGTTCTGCTTGGTTAACTGTGCCCAACGGCGTGCACCGTCGGAGTTCATCTGCATAGATACGCAAGGATGACCATACTGGTCGAACTCGTCCTTGGCGTTGGTGATCACGTCACCCTCTAATGGAGCGCGACCCGAAGGCTCGGTCACCTTAAGAGCATGAAGCTCGAAGATCTCGCCCTTCTTGTCGAAGTCGGCAGCCTTGGCACTCCAGAGCAGTTTTACGTCTGAAGGCAGGATGCGCTTTGCAACCTCTGAATAAATGATCTTATCAACTTCGGCAGTGTCGCGGGCAGTGGCATAACCCACTACGCTGAGGCTCTGTCCCTGTGATGGCTGGAAGATAGAGAAGAGCGGGTTCTGCTCCTTCATCTTCTGCAACTGGGCATCCTTGGCGGCATTCTTGTCAGCCTTGGCGTTCTTGTCGGCCTTGGCATCCTTGTTTGCACCAATCACTTCTGCCAACGACTTCTTCTCGTCAGCCTTCTCCTCAACTGCCTTGTCTTCAGCAGCCGTAGTAGCTGTAGTGTCGGCAACAGCGGTAGTGTCAGCCGCTACAGCCTCGGCACCAAGAGCATACTTCTGGTTGAGCTGAGAAAGCAGCGGAACAATCTCCTGACTGTTGTATGTCTCCCAGAACTCAAGGTTGGCACTACCCTGGAGCAGCTTGCGCACACGCTCCGGTTCGCGGATACCTGGCATCTCTACCATGATACGTCCGCTCTGGCCCTCCAGTTTCTGGATGTTAGGCTGTACGACACCGAATTTGTCGATACGGTTGCGCACTACGAGGAATGAGTTGTCAACAGCCGACTGCACCTCAGCGCGAACGGCAGCTTCAACCTCAGCGTCGGAGCTCTGTGTACTAACCTTGCCCTTCATCTGCTGTGTGGCAAACACTTCAGCCAAACGATGTCCGGGGGCATTCTTTTTGTAACTCTGGATGAAAAGGCTGACGAAGTCCTTCTGGCTCGTTTCCTCTTCCTTCTTGGCTTCCTGCATCGACTTTGTGAAAGCCGCATCTGTCTTGTGGTCGGCGAGCACGGCGATAACATCGGGCACCGACACCTCAAGAATAACGTTCATACCGCCCTTGAGGTCAAGACCCAGGCCAATTTGCATCTCTCGGCACTCCTTGTATGAGTAAGCGCCCAAATACACTTTCTCGTTCATGATGGAGTCGAGATATTCCTGACCTGCTTCCTCGCCCATTGCGGCAGCCTTGTTTTCATAGTGGCGTGTCACGAATGAGAAGGAGAGATAGAAAATGCACACCAGCATGAGCATAAGTGCGATAAACTTTACAATTCCTTTGTTTTGCATTTGTTTATATTGATTATTTTATTGTTATTTCATTCTAAATGCCTTATTAAAGCGTGCAAATATAGTGATATTTTTACAATTATGAAAATTTATTTCCACTTTTCTTTGTTTTACCTTGATTTTTTTAAGGTTTATATCCAAATTTTAGCCAACTTATTATAGGATTATGGTCCGAAGCGGTGATTTTGTCATCCACATGGCAGTTGTAAGGAATGAAGTGGTCGGAACACATGATATTGTCGATTCTCACAAAAAAGCCTTTCTGATTATATGACAAACCGAGCCCTCTTGCCGTCTCCACATAGCAGTCGGTCAATCCCTTTGCCATAACCCTGCGAGTGTATGAGATAGGGTTGTCGTTGAAGTCGCCTGTCACTATCACGGGATATTTCTTCCTGATTCTCTCCACGTATTCGTGCACGGCATCCACTTGCGGCGCTCTTCGCTTGCTTGCCTCTGCCAACTTTGTTGCTATATATCTGGTGTCGCTCTTGGCAGTCTCGCCTTCCATTGCCTTTTTTATTATCGTCTTGTATTTTGTCTTGTCGTCAGCTGTTAGGCAGTTGCTCTCAAAGTGGTTGTTAACCACTACCACTGTCTTTCCGTTGATGTCGAGATAGAAAGCACAACTGCCGTTTCCCTTGGATTCGTATGGAATGGTTTCCTTTTTGATAATGGGAAATCGTGAGTATATACTTATGCCGTTGGGGATATGCGACTCACCGAATATTGCCTTATCGTGGTGGGCGAATATGCTGTCCATCCTGTTCTCTATCGTAGTCTGTATCCATCCGCAGTCTTCCTGCAGACAAAGGATGTCGGGCTTCGTCTTCTTGAAATAGTTTATGATGTCTTCTGGGGCCTGTGGGTTATGCTCGCTGCCTCGCCCGTTGAATCCGTGTACATTATACGACATCACCTTTATCGCCCCTATCGGTGTCTCGTGTGGTAGATTGAAAGGTATATATGTACGCACGGGTGCGTAGGCCACAATGAATCCTAAAAAGGGGATTATTGCCATTCTTTTGCAGAAGATGAGCCAAAAGACAAGAAAACCGATATTTACCACTAATAATAGTGGGAATGTCAGGCCCGCAAGAGAGAGTAGGGGGTGATTGGCGGGATTCACATAGTCGGAGAACCCCACAATCAACATGATGATTATAGTGGCTACGTTGGCCCCTGCAACCATCTTGCGTGTGAATGATTTGAGTTGGCTTATCATCTTTCCTGACTACTGTCAAACAAGGTCTTCTTTTCCTCTTTTGTAAGACTGTCGTATCCGCTACGCCTTATCTTGTCGAGGATGCGGTCAATCTCGTCTTGGTTTTTCTTTTTCTGCTCGTTGTATTGCCAGTCGCTTTCTTTTGAGCCGCCCTTTGTGGCGTGCATGTTGGCATATCCGGAATGCCCAGATTTTCCTGTCCTCTGTTCGAAGTTGCGCTTGAGATTTTCAAAGAATTGCCTTCCTCTCATTTTTCCGTAAGAGTCACTGCCGGGATGATTGTTCCAATAGCGTATCATGAAGAATCCGAAGAGCATGCCGCCCAGGTGTGCCATGTGTGCCACGTTGTCACCAGGAGTGCCGATGGCAGAGAAGAGTTCGATGGCCACATATATCATCACAAACCACTTTGCCTTAATTGGTATCGGCAGTGGGAAGATGAATATCCTCTCGTTGGGGAATATCATTCCGAAGGCGAGCAGAATGGAATATACAGCTCCCGAGGCACCTATTGTTGTCCACATGTTGAGTTGTCCCGACAGTTGGCGTCCCACCTCAAACAGCTCCAACAATCCGATGCTTGGGTCTTGGCCTTTTATCATGAAGTAGAATGAGAAGAACTGGGCTATCTCCTGCATTATTCCGGCACCTACACCACAAGAAATGTAATAAAATAAGAATTTCTTTGGTCCCCATACATTTTCTATTACCACACCGAACATCCACAGTGCAAACATGTTGAACAAGATGTGTGTGAATCCGGCATGCAGGAACATGTATGTGACCAACTGCCACAGGTGAAACTCGCTTGCCATGAAGAAGTGGAGTCCCAACAATGAGTTGAGATCCACACCGCTTGTTTCCATCATCAATGTCACCACATAGGCGATGATATTGATAATCAGCAGATTTTTTGTAACTATGGGTATGTTGCGCATATTCCTTTTCTATTAATTTGTTGTTACTTATTTAAATAATCACTCTTTCGGGCGCAAAATTACAAAAAAATCCCTCAAAAAAGTCATTATTTGGCCTTAATAGATAAAAAAAACAATAAAAACAAGATTTTTTTTCGTTTTTTGTTGTTTTTCTAAATTCTTTACCCTATATTTGCAGTGGAAAAACCGGAAATATCTATTATTATTATCAATAAAATAATTAAAGTTATGAACAAAACAGAATTAATTGAGAAGATCGCAGCTGGTTCAGGTCTGACAAAGGCTCAGTCAAAGGCAGCTCTCGACGAGACAGTAAAGGCAATTAAGGAAGCCCTTGTTGCTGGTGACAAGATTGCTTTGGTAGGCTTTGGTACATTCAGTGTTGGCGAGCGTCCTGCTCGCGAGGGTATCAATCCTCTCACAAAAGAGAAGATTCAGATTGCCGCTAAGAAGGTTGCCAAGTTTAAGGCCGGTGCGGAACTTGCCGATTCCCTTAACTAATATTCAAGTGAATTAGTAAAAAAAAATGAGTGGAAGCTTTTTGTCTTCCACTCATTTCTTTTTTATGGCTGTTTGCCGATGTAAGCCAAGATGCCACCGTCAACGTATAGTATGTGACCGTTGACAAAGTCAGATGCATCCGAGGCCAAGAACACTGCCGGTCCCATGAGGTCATCGGGTGTTCCCCATCGTGCGGCGGGGGTTTTCGATATGATGAAGCGGTCGAATGGGTGACGGCTTCCGTCGGGCTGTATCTCGCGCAGAGGTGCAGTCTGCGGTGTGGCGATGTATCCCGGACCGATACCGTTGCACTGTATGTTGTGCTCACCGAATTCCGAGCATATATTGCGTGTCAGCATCTTCAATCCGCCTTTTGCGGCAGCATATGCCGATACAGTCTCGCGTCCCAGTTCGCTCATCATAGAGCAGATATTGATAATCTTTCCGTGTCCTTTCTTAATCATTCCCGGGATTACCGCCTTCGACATGATGAAAGGTGCGTTGAGGTCGATGTCGATTACCTGTCGGAATTCCTCCACCGACATCTCGGTCATAGGTATGCGCTTTATTATACCGGCGTTGTTCACGAGGATGTCGATAGTGCCTAATTCGCTCTCGATGTCGGCCACCATCTTTTTCACTTGCTCCTCGTCGGTCACGTCGCAGATATATCCTTTGGCGTCGATGCCCTTGGCTTTGTAGTCTGCGAGTGCCTGGTCGAGATGATGCTGTCCGCGGCAGTTAAATGCTATCTTTGCACCTGCCATGGCGTATGCCTCGGCAATGGCGAATCCTATTCCGTATGCTGCTCCTGTCACGAGGGCCACCTTGCCCTCAAGTGAGAATCTCTTGCTAAATGTATCCATATTATTATTTTTTTGGGGCGTTATTTATTAGGGAGTTATGATGGGGAGTTATTAGGGAGTTATGATGGGGAGTTAAGATGAGCCAATACATTTCTGCGTATAGACATTTGACCTATTATAACTTCCCATTATAACTTCCATTATAACTTCCATAATAACTTCCCATTATAAATTTACTTCAAATCCGTAATCAGCGAGAAGTCTTGGTCGCCGTAGTCGAGGTTCTCGCCTCCCATACCCCAGATGAAGGTATAGTTGTGGGTTGCGGCGGCAGAGTGGATGCTCCATTCTGGCGAGAGCACAGCCTGGTCGCCCTTCATCCAAATGTGGCGCGTCTCGTTCACCTCGCCCATGAAGTGGCAAACGGCCTGGTCCTCAGGTACCTCGAAATAGAAGTATGCCTCCATTCGGCGGCTGTGCACATGAGCAGGCATAGTGTTCCACACGCTACCAGTGGCAAGCTCGGTCATTCCCATCTGCAACTGGCATGTGGGTAGCACCTGATTGACTATCATCTTGTTGATGTTGCGCTCGTTGCTCATCTCCAGCGATCCCATGTGAGCTACCACTGCGTCGGCCTTAGTGATCTTCTTGCAGGGATATTCCTTGTGGGCGGTGGTGCTGTTGAAGTAGAATTTGGCAGGCTTTGCACTGTCCTTGCTTGCGAACACCACGTCGCGGTCGCCGCGTCCGATATACAGTGCTTCCTTGAACGATAGCTCGTAGGTCTCGTCACCGACCTTCACGATTCCGTCTCCCTCTCCTACGTTGAAGATACCAATCTCGCGTCGTGTGGTGAAGTATTCAGCCTTCAGTGGGTCGATAGCTTCGAGTTTGAGTTCTTCAGCCACTGGCATGGCTCCTCCCACCACCATACGGTCGTACATGGAATAAACCATGTTCACCTCGTCGGCAGCGAATACCTTTTCGATGAGAAAGTCACGGCGGATTCTTGTTGTGTCATAGTGCTTTGCATCCTCTGGATGAGCCGCATAGCGAATTTCATAATTTGTTTTCATAATTATTAATAAGTTTGTTTTTTAGTCCTTCGAATAGTTGAATGTAAGAAGTTGGACCAACGGGACTCGAACCCATAATGACAGAACCAAAACCTGTAGTGTTACCATTACACCATGGTCCAATTGCTTATTTTCGGTGCAAAGGTAATGCATTTTTTTCGCATTACCAAATTTTTGCACCTATTTTAGCTTTTTTTTTATTTCACAGTGAGCAGGAAATAGTTTTTCTTGCCTTTTTGTGCCAAAAGATACTTTCCGTCGATAAGATCGTCCTCTGTGATCACTCGGTCGAAAGCGGCAAGTTTCTCCTTGTTGAGCGACACACCGCCGCCCTGCACGAGTTTGCGCATCTCTCCCTTGCTTGCAAACACCGGTGCTGCCTGTGTCAGTATTTCAACTGCGGGCTGGTTGAGCTGCTCTTTGCCTATTGTATATTGTGGCACACCATCGAAGATGTCGAGGAATGTCTGTTCGTCAAGTTTCAGCAGACTTTCCTTTGTTGATTTGCCGAACAATATTCCGCTTGCCTCGATTGCCGCGTCGAGAGCCTCCTGCGAGTGCACCAAGATAGTAGTCTCCTCGGCAAGTCGCTTTTGCAGTACGCGACGTCCGGGATCCTGCTTGTGCTCCTCCACCAGTGCGTCGATGGTTTCCTTGTCAAGACTTGTGAATATCTTGATATAGCGCTCGGCATCGTCGTCACTTACGTTGAGCCAGAACTGGTAGAATTTATAAGGTGTTGTCCTCTTTGGGTCGAGCCAGATGTTACCGCTTTCGGTCTTGCCGAATTTCTTACCGTCGGCCTTAGTGATGAGCGGGCATGTGAGGGCGTAGGTCTCCACCTCGTTGCCGAGAGTGCGGCGTATGAGTTCCGTACCCGTGGTCATGTTGCCCCACTGGTCGTTGCCGCCGAGTTGCAGTTTGCAGTTCTTGTTCTTGTATAGGTACAGGAAGTCATAGCCCTGCAGCAGTTGGTAGGTGAACTCCGTGAATGAGAGTCCGTCGCGGGCTGTACCGTTGAGTCGCTGTTGCACGCTCTCCTTAGCCATCATGTAGTTGACGGTGATGTGCTTGCCCACCTCGCGTGCGAAGTCGAGGAAGGTGAAGTCCTTCATCCAGTCGTAGTTGTTCACCATCTCGGCCTTGTTGGGCGCGTCGGTGTCAAAGTCGAGGAACTTAGCTACCTGAGCCTTTATGCACTCCTGGTTGTGATAGAGCGTTTTGTCGTCGAGCAGATTTCGCTCCTGGCTTTTGCCCGATGGGTCGCCAATCATACCTGTTGCGCCACCCACAAGGATAATAGGCTTGTGGCCACAACGTTGCAGATGTCTGAGCATCATGATGCCGCATAGATGTCCGATATGCAGCGAGTCGGCTGTAGGGTCGGTACCGAGGTATGCTGTCACCATCTCTTTCTGGAGCAGTTCCTCTGTTCCAGGCATTATCTGCGCAAGCATTCCGCGCCATTTCAGTTCTTCAATAAAGTTTTTCATCCAACTTTAATACTTTAATATTTTAATTTTTTAATATTTTAATTCTTCAAGGTACCGGGTCATATCCGCTCCCTCCCCATGGGTTACATCTCAGTATTCGCCATATTGCCAAGGCGAGTCCCTTTATCGGTCCATGCTTTATTATCGCCTGCCTTGCATATTCCGAGCATGTTGGGGTGAACCTGCATGAGGGTGGGGTGTAGCGTGATATGCAGCGTTGGTAGAAGAGGATGGGCAGGCATAGCATCCACCCTATGGCTTTATTTATCCATCGTAATGCGTTCATTAAGCCTCTCCATTAAGTTTATCACGCTTTTCTCCACGATTTCTGTCGGCATCAGTTTGTCGCTGAGCCAGATGAATCCCATACTGAGTGTCTTGCCCTCAAGTTTTTCCGAGGCAGGGCTGAGGATATGCTTGTTGAGCCTGTATGCCTCACGCATTTGTCTCTTTGCCCTGTTGCGCTTCACTGCATGCTTGAAATGCCTTTTCCCCACGCTAACCATCATCATCAGTCGTGGCGCGTCTGCCGTGCTGTCCTGGGTCATATACACTAACCTCACGGGAAATGCCGCCATCGAACGGCTTTTCCCCCCTCCGAAGAGCGTCTCAAGTTGCTTTTTGCTTTTTATGCGCTCCCTGTAGCCAAGTGTGTTGCGGCAGAGGTTCATGCTGGGTCTTATATATATAATAAGGTGTATCAGTCGTCGCCGTTCACTATGAGGTAGTGTTGCAGTGCTCCTGTCATCGAGGGATATTTCTCGGTGGGAGCCTCAAGGTCGAGACGCAGTCCAGCTTCCTTGGCTGCCTTAGCCGTGGCAGGTCCGAATGTGGCTATTGCCACATCCTTGTGCGAGGTGGCAAAGTCGGGGAAGTTCTTCATCAGCGAGTCAATTCCCGATGGACTGAAGAATACGAGCATGTCGTAGTCGAAGTCCTTGACTTCTTCGGCTGTGAAGTCGTTGCTCACCGTGCGGTACATCACGCACTCAGTGTGGTTCAGCTTCTTTGCGTCCAGCATGATCTTCACGTCGTCGTTATGCACGTCGCTCAGCGGAATGAGGTATTTCTCGCTCTTGTGCTTTACCATGCATGGCAGCAAGTCGGCTATCTTGCCTGTGTTGCCGAAGAACACCTTGCGCTTGCGGTACTGCACGTACTTCTGTATATACAATGCGATAGTCTCCGTGACGCAGAAATACTTCAGGTCCTCGGGGATGTTGTATCTCAGTTCCTTGGCGAGTTGGAAGAAGTTGTCAATGGCATGTCGTGATGTGAACACGATGGCGGTATAGTCGGGCAGACTAACCTTTTGCTGACGGAATTCCTTTGAACTGATTCCTTCAACCTTTATGAACGGGCGGAAAACCAGTTCCACCTCCAACTTCTCCGCAATGTCATAATACGGTGACTTTTCACTCGTCGGTTTGGGTTGCGATACCAAAATCTTCTTAATCATTGGTGTCCTAAAAATTTATTTTCAAAATATTAATTGCTGTGGCCGCCAAACCTCCAAAAGAGACAAGCGGCACTATTTCAAGGGCACAAAAGTACAAAATATTTTGCAGAAAAAGGCTTTTTCTTCTAAAAAAGATTACGTATGACTTGTAAAATGTCATAGTTTTAACTAAAATCAAGATAATCGAAGTGATTATTAATGCTGTTTTAACATTCAAATTGAAGTATGACAACAATAGCACCACAGGGAAGAGAAGCATGCCTTCCGACGACACTAAGAAGAGCAAGGCCTTTAGCCAATGTAAATTTCTTTTCATACCGAAGAATGTCCAGTTCACTATCGTGTATATTATGGCTTTGAAGATGAAATACCCCAATGTCAACCCCAGGAATATGCCCGTCAGTTGGTAGTGGGAGTCGATAATGAATGTATCGCTGATGTATCTTGTCGAGTAGTATAGTATTATCACGGCATAAAGCAGGCTTGTCAGTGCCACCATAAACAGTTGGAAGCGCAATTCGCTGCTTGTCTCGCTCATTGCCGTGTCAAAGTTCTTGGGAAGGTAGAAGATGCTTTTCAGCTGTTTGATGATAAAACGTCTCGACTCCGATGCCGAGATAATCATCGAGATAAAGCCCACGAGCAGTATGATGGTCATGGCATTGTCGCCCCTGACGGTGTATGGCACCGTCTCGCCAGCCACACCGTATCTTCCTCCGCTACGTTCGGGGTGAAAGAGGGTGTCGTTGGCGAAAAACGATTCTTTGTAGTATTGGGGTAGCGGTGTCACCTCAAGCGCACTCTTTCCCTTGCCGTAGCCAGGCAGATGCAGCGTGTCGGGCCTGTCGCTGTATCTCACCTCCTTCGGTTGGAATGTCGCCTGGATAGCCGAGTCCTGCTGTGCGGGCGTGGCGTCCTTTGGCAATGCTCTGAGCACTTGGTATGGGTGGCGTGGCTTGAAGTGTTTGGGTTGCTCAGTCACCACGACATCTGTTGAGTCCGTTGTCGTCATTTACAGATTAAAACACTTTTTTATCTTATCCACGGCGTCAAGCTTCTCCCATGTGAAGAGTTCCACGTCGATGGTTTTCGTCTCGTGATAGTGACTGGTGAATGTCTTCTTCACCGTTTCGGGTTGACGTCCCATGTGTCCGTATGCTGCCGTCTCGCTATACATTGGCTGGCGCAACTTCAGTTGGCGCTCGATGGCCTTTGGTCTGAGGTCGAAGAGTTGCTCTATCTTGGCTGCTATCTCGCCGTCGCTCATCTTCACGTTGCTGCGTCCGTATGTGTTCACATATATGTTCATGGGCTTTGCCACACCGATGGCATAGCTTATCTGCACCAGTATCTCGTCGGCCACACCTGCCGCCACCATGTTCTTGGCAATGTGGCGTGCAGCGTAGGCTGCCGAGCGGTCAACCTTGCTTGAGTCCTTGCCGCTGAATGCACCTCCGCCGTGTGCGCCCTTGCCGCCGTAGGTGTCAACGATAATCTTGCGTCCCGTGAGGCCAGTGTCACCATGAGGACCTCCGATCACAAACTTGCCAGTGGGGTTGACATAGTATTTGATGTCGTTGCCGAAGAGTGCGAGCACCTTCTCCGACTTTATCTGCTGCTTAACCCTCGGCATGAGGATGTTTATCACGTCGTCCTTGATTTTGGCGAGCATCTTCTCGTCCTCGTCAAACTCGTCGTGCTGTGTAGATACCACGATGGTGTCGATGCGCTCGGGCACACCGCCGTCGCTGTACTGCACCGTCACCTGGCTCTTTGAGTCAGGGCGCAGATAAGTCATCACCTTGCCCTCCTTGCGTATGTCGGCAAGGGTCTTCACTATCAGGTGGGCGAGGTCGAGCGACACGGGCATGTAGTTCTCCGTCTCGTTGGTAGCATAGCCGAACATCATTCCCTGGTCGCCGGCACCCTGCTCATCCTCATTGCCGTTATCCACACCGCGGTTGATGTCGCCGCTCTGCTCGTGGATGGCGCTGAGTATGCCGCATGAGTTGCCGTCAAACTGGTATTCCGCCTTTGTATAGCCGATGCGCTTGATTGTATTGCGGGCGATGGTCTGCAGGTCGATATACACGTTGGAGCTTACTTCGCCCATTATCACTACCTGGCCTGTGGTCACGAATGATTCGCACGCCACACGAGCCTTTTCGTCGTAGGCCAAAAACTGGTCGAGGATGGCGTCAGATATCTGATCTGCCACCTTGTCGGGATGTCCTTCAGAGACTGACTCTGATGAGAATAGGTATGACATAAAACTTTTTATTCTTTAATATTTTAATTCTTTAATTCTTCAAAATCGTGTGCAAAGTTACACAACATTCCCGACATGACCAAACATTTAGCATTTTTTTAATATAATATACTCAACTTTCGCAAGTAAGGGTAGTTAACTTCTTTAACTTCTCCTACTTGCAAAACTTCTACTTTTTATTAATAAACATTACAGATAGAAAGCAAATGTGTTAAATTAATAACAAATCGCAACTTATGGCAATTTTCTTGGTTTTATTATGTCTTAAGATTTGTCAGATTGATAGAAAAGCAGTAATTTTGCACGCAAATTGTAAGTTATTAAAGTAATTTTCAAACTTAATGCAACAAAATATGGCAAATGGATTGTATAATGCCGAATACGAACACGATGCGTGTGGTGTCGGCATGGTGGTTAACATCCACGGAAACAAAAGCCACGACTTGGTTGACAATGCGCTGAAGGTGCTTGAAAACATGCGCCACAGAGGTGCTGAGGGTGCAGACGGTCGTACAGGAGATGGTGCGGGTATCATGCTTCAGATACCCCACGAGTTTATATTGCTTCAGGGTATTCCCGTGCCGGAAAAGGGAAAATACGGCACAGGTCTTATATTCCTTCCCAAGGACGAAGCCAAGCAGAGCGAGATTCTCTCTATCATGATTGAGGAGATAGAGCGCGAGGGATTGTCGCTTATGCACCTTCGCAATGTGCCCACCAACCCCGACTGCCTGGGTGAGTCGGCTGCCGCCTCAGAGCCAGCCATCAAGCAGGTGTTCGTTACGGGTGTAAGTGATGACAAGGTGCCTGTCTTCGAGCGTACCTTATATATAATAAGAAAGAAAATCGAGAAGCGGGTAAAGGACAAGGACTTCTATATCTGCTCGCTCTCGTCGAAAAATATCGTCTATAAGGGCATGCTGACAAGTTTGCAGGTGAGACAGTATTATCCCGACCTCACCAACAACTACTTCACCAGCGGTCTTGCCCTTGTGCACAGCCGTTTCTCAACAAACACATTCCCCACATGGAGCCTTGCACAGCCCTTCCGCCTCTTGGCCCACAATGGTGAGATCAACACCATCCGTGGTAATCGTGGATGGATGCAGGCACGCGAGAGTGTGCTCAACTCACAGGCACTGGGCGACATACGTCAGATCTCGCCCATCGTGCAGCCGGGAATGTCGGATTCGGCATCCTTGGACAACGTCTTCGAGTTCTTCGTGATGAGCGGTTTGTCGTTGCCCCACGCCATGAGTGTGATGGTGCCCGAGAGCTTCAACGACAAGAACCCCATTTCCGAGGACCTCAAGGCCTTCTATGAATACCACTCCATCCTGATGGAGCCGTGGGACGGTCCTGCCGCGCTGCTCTTCAGCGACGGACGCTATGCAGGCGGTATGCTCGACCGCAACGGTCTTCGTCCCGCACGCTACACCATCACCAAGAACGACATGATGGTAGTGGCAAGTGAGGTGGGAGTGATGGACTTCGACCCCACGGAGATTGCCGAGAAGGGACGCCTGCAGCCAGGAAAGATATTGCTTATCGACACCCAGGAGGGCAAGATATACTATGATGGCGAAATCAAGGAGCGACTCGCTGCCGCCCATCCCTATCGCCAGTGGCTGTCAACCAACCGCATACAGCTTGAGAAACTCAAGAGCGGACGTAAGGTGGACAACAGTGTGAAGGACCTCGTGCGCCACGAGATGATGTTCGGATTTGGCGAGGAGGATGTTGACGGAACAATCGTGCCGATGGCTACCAACGGTCAGGAACCGACTGCCGCCATGGGTAACGACACACCGCTCGCCGTGCTGAGCGACAAGCCTCAGATCTTCTTCAACTACTTCCGCCAGCAGTTTGCACAGGTCACCAACCCCGCCATCGACTCCATCCGCGAGGAACTCGTGATGTCGCTCACCGAATATATCGGTCGTGTGGGCACCGGCATCCTCTCGCCCGACGAGACCAACTGCAAGATGGTGCGCCTGCCGCATCCTATCCTCAACAACACACAGTTGGACATCCTCTGCAACATCCGCTATAAGGGATTCAACACCATCAAGCTGCCCATCCTCTTCGAGTGCAAGAAAGGCGAGGAAGGACTGCGCGACGCTCTCGACCAGCTTTGCAAGGATGCCGAGCGTAGTGTGGATGAGGGATATAACTACATCATCCTCAGCGACCGTGACGTGGATGAGACCCACGCCGCCATTCCGTCGCTGCTCGCCGTGTCGGCTGTCCACCACTATCTTATCTCCATCGGTAAGCGCGTGCAGACGGCTCTTATCGTCGAGAGCGGTGAGATACGCGAGACCATGCACGCCGCGCTGCTCCTTGGCTATGGAGCGTCGGCTATATGCCCATACATGACATTCGCCATCCTCGACGACCTCGTGAAGCGTCATAAGATTCAGGAAGACTATGCCACTGCCGAGGCCAACTATATCAAGGCTGTCAAGAAGGGACTCTTCAAGATTATGGCAAAGATGGGTATCTCCACCATCCGCTCTTATCGTGGAGCGAAGATATTCGAGAGCATCGGTCTCTCAGAAAGTCTGCTGAAGAACTACTTCGGCACAAGCGTTTCTACCGTAGGTGGTATCGGGTTGGAGATTATTGCACGCGATGCCATCCGTCTGCACGACGAGGCATTCTCGAAGAACACCAACGTTGACTTCCTGCCCAACCTCGGACAGTTCCACTATCGCAAGGATGGTATCAAGCACGCATGGAACCCCGAGACCATCGCCACACTTCAGTTGGCAACTCGCACGGGCAACTATCAGAAATTCAAGGATTTCACAAAACTTGTCGATGAAAAGGACGCACCAATCTTCCTGCGCGACTTCCTCGACTTCAAGAAGAACCCCATCTCTATCGACAAGGTAGAGCCAGTGGAGAATATCGTCAAGCACTTCGTGGCAGGAGCCATGAGTTTCGGTGCGCTCTCCAAGGAGGCCCACGAGGCTATCTGTCTTGCCATGAACAAACTGGGTGCGCGCAGCAACACCGGTGAGGGTGGCGAGGACAACGAGCGCTTCCACTCCGAGGTTGACGGTATATCACTCTCTTCAAAGACAAAGCAGATAGCATCCGGACGATTCGGCGTTACCACCGAATACCTCGTCAATGCTGAAGAAATACAGATCAAGGTGGCTCAGGGAGCCAAGCCGGGTGAAGGCGGTCAGTTGCCGGGATTCAAGGTCAACGAGATCATCGCCAAGACTCGCCATTCCATCCCAGGTATCTCGCTCATCTCGCCTCCTCCTCATCACGACATCTACTCCATCGAGGACCTCGCACAGCTCATCTTCGACCTTAAGAACGTCAATCCGAAGGCTGCCATCAGTGTGAAGCTCGTGGCTGAGAGCGGAGTGGGAACAATCGCCGCCGGTGTGGCCAAGGCCAAGGCCGACCTCATCGTCATCTCAGGAGCCGAGGGCGGTACGGGAGCAAGCCCGGCATCAAGTATGCGCTTCGCCGGTATCTCGCCCGAGATTGGACTCTCCGAGACACAGCAGACCCTCGTGAAGAACGGATTGAGAGGTCAGGTGCGCGTGCAGGTTGACGGACAGTTGAAGACCGGTCGCGACATCATCCTCATGGCCCTGCTGGGAGCAGAGGAGTTCGGATTCGGAACACTGACGCTCATCGTGCTTGGCTGTGTGATGATGCGCAAGTGTAACCTCAACACCTGTCCGCTTGGTGTGACTACACAGGATCCCAAACTGCGCGCCCACTTCATCGGCAAATACGAATATCTCGTCAACTACTTCACCTTCCTCGCTCAGGAGGTGCGCGAGTATCTTGCCGAGATGGGATATACCAAACTCGAGGACATCGTGGGACACACTGAGCTTATCCTCAAGAAGGAGGCTAAGGACAAGAAGACCGCCACACTCGACTTCACGCGTATGCTCATCAAGGAGCAGAACACCTGCTCGCTCTATCACACCGTCGATCAGCGCCACGAGCTCGACAACGTGCTCGACCAGCAGATTATACGTGCCTCTCAGGCTGCCATCGAGCGCCAGGAGGAGGTGAACCTCGACTATGCCATCAAGAACACCGACCGTGCCTGCGGTACGATGCTCAGTGGATTGATAGCATCCAAATATGGTGAGGCTGCATTGCCCGACAACACCATCAACATCAAGTTCAAGGGTTCTGCCGGTCAGAGTTTCGGTGCCTTCCTCGTTGGCGGTGTCAACTTCAAACTCGAGGGCGAGACCAACGACTACTTCGGCAAGGGACTCAGTGGAGGCCGCATCTCAATCCTGCCGCCCACCCGCAGCAACTTCGCCGCCGAGGAGAATATCATTGCCGGAAACACCGGACTCTATGGAGCCACAAGCGGTGAGCTCTATGTCAACGGTAAGGTGGGCGAGCGTTTCGGAGTGCGCAACTCGGGAGCCATTGCCGTCATCGAGGGCGCAGGCGACCACTGCTGCGAATACATGACAGGCGGTCGTGTGGTAGTGCTCGGTGAGACAGGACGCAACTTCGCTGCCGGTATGTCGGGTGGTGTTGCCTACGTATGGGACAAGAACCACAACTTCGACTACTTCTGTAATATGGACATGGTGGAGATCAACCTCGTTGAGGACAGTCGCTTCCGCAAGGAGCTGCACGAGCTCATTCGCCAGCACTATCTCTACACAGGTTCGAAGCTTGCCCGCACAATGCTCGACGACTGGAACCGCTACGTTGAGGACTTCATCCAGGTAGTCCCCATCGAGTACAAGCGCGTTCTGCAGGAAGAGCAGGTAAGAAAGCTGCAGCAGAAGATTGCGGATATGCAGAGAGACTATTAATCGCTTCGCGAGATTAAAAAATTAAAAGATTAAAAGATTAAAGTTCGTTTGGACGCTGATGTTCTGCGAATGGATGTGCTAACGAACTTTAATTCTTTAATTCTTTAATACTTTAATATTAAAATTTTGAAAGAAAATTTTGAAAAATGGGAAATCCGAAAGCATTTTTGACCATTCCGCGCCAGGAGGCGGGATATAGGCCAGTACACGATAGAATACATGACTTTGGAGAGGTGGAACAGACTCTCAACAGTAAGGACCGTAGAACACAGGCGAGCAGATGTATGGACTGCGGAGTGCCGTTCTGCCATTGGGCATGCCCATTGGGCAACAAACCGCCTGAGTGGAACGATGCCCTCTACAAGGGCGACTACGAGTTGGCTTATCGCCTGCTCAACTCCACCAACGACTTCCCCGAGTTCACCGGGCGCATCTGTCCGGCTCTCTGCGAGAAGGCGTGCGTGCTCAATCTCATGGAGCACGAACCCACCACCAACCGCGAGGACGAGGCTGCCATCACCGAGATGGCATTCCAGGAGAACTTCGTGCGCATCGAGACTCCCGAGCGCAACGGCAAGAAGGTGGCTGTCATAGGTGCAGGACCTGCCGGACTTGTTGCCGCCAACCAACTCAACCTCAAGGGCTATGAGGTGACGGTGTATGACAAGAACGAGGCTGCAGGAGGACTCCTCCGCTATGGCATCCCCAACTTCAAGCTCAACAAAGCCATCATCGACCGCCGTATGAATGTGCTCGAAAAGGAGGGCATCAAGTTCAGCTTCGGTCAGGAGATTGATGTCACCAAGTTGCCCGAGGGATACGACGCATACGTCATTGCCACAGGAACACCTACCGCCCGCGACCTGAAGATACCCGGACGCGAACTCAAAGGCGTGTATTTCGCTCTTGAGATGCTCTCACGGCAGAACCGTGTGCTGGCAGGAATGGACTTCAAGAAGGACGAACTCGTCAATGCCAAGGGCAAGGACGTGCTCGTCATCGGAGGTGGCGACACCGGTAGCGACTGCATCGGTACGGCTCACCGCCAGGGATGCAAGAGCGTCACTCAGATTGAGATTATGCCCAAACCCGTGGCAGGACCAGATGACCCGAAGAACCCATGGCCCAACTACCCCCGCACACTCAAGACCACATCGAGCCACGAGGAGGGTTGCACCCGCCGTTGGAATATCAACTCGTTGGAGTTCCTTGGCAAGGACGGCAAACTCACTGGCGTGCGAGTGCAGGAGATCGACTGGAAGCCCAATCCCGAAGGCGGTCGCCCGCTGATGGTGGAGAAGGGCAAGCCCGAGGTAATCAAGTGCGAGATGGTGCTCTTGGCAATGGGATTCCTCAAGCCCGAGCAACCCGCCTTCGCCGACAATGTCTTCGTTTGCGGCGATGCCGCCACAGGAGCCTCACTCGTTGTGAGAGCCATGGCAGGAGGTCGCAAGGCTGCCGCCGATGTCGATAAGTATTTGAACAGATGAGCATAAACTTTTGATAACTTGCAAGGTCCCGCTGTGCAGAGATTGCACGTGAGCGGGACTTTTTTTATAGCATAGCTTTACGTCATCTAAAGCCGTGCTTTAGCTCACCTAAAGTATAGCTTTAGCCCACTTAAAGCTATACTGAAGTGTTGCTTAATGTTAAATGCAAATATGTCAAAGATCGCCTTGCGAGATGTGCGTCTGCTGAGGGAGTTTGTTCTCGACAAACTCATCAACGACATGCTCGTTGATTCTTTCTGAAAGAACAGAAATA
>JBJEAY010000825.1:0-4164 GCA_051869575.1 Prevotella sp.
GGTGAACGTGAGCTTTCAACCAAAGATAGTCAAAGCACATTCCCGAGCCAATGAGGGCTGACGACAGACCTATGTTATTGTGGCCTTTGCGGAAGAGAGAGTTGTTGATTTCCTCACTGATACCGTCAAGTTGGGCTATCTGGTTTTCGGCATTTTTTGCACAGCGGTGGCATTGTATGGCAGAAAATCCTTGATTGCATATCTCATTTAGCTTTTCAAGAAAGTCGGGTTGAACAACATTATCAGCATCGAGAATGACGATATTGTCAAAATTGTCGTGTATGTTGTCAATAGCAAACTGCAGGGCTTTAGCCTTGGAGCTTTTCTCGAATTGCGGTTGGAGTAGGGTAATCGGTAATTTGGACAACTCCGTGTTGGTTTCCTTTAGCATATGGTCGGAAACCACAACCACGGAATATTTGTCATGTGGATAGTGCTGTAGAAGGAAAGACTTTACAGTGGGAAGGATTACCTTGTCTTCGCCGTATGCAGGGAATATAACGAGATACTTATTTTGACGAATGTCATCAGGAGTCAGTTTCCTTTTGATAATCAGCAATTGTCCAAGGGCATAAGTTATCGCGTAGAAAAATATATATCCTACGGAAAATGCAGTAATGCACCATAATACAATGTCAATGACGTGAACGGCGACCCAAACCATTTATATGAAATAATGACAAAATGACAGAGAAAGGAAGTTTGATGAAAGCCCTGTCCCAGTGCTTATCCACAAGATAGTCGGGAGTGGCAATGGCGAATACCAATAGTATTATTGCGGCGATAATCCACCATTTTATGGCAAGCGACATATAGATGAATGGCAGGGCGACACTCATCAGGAATATTATACCCATCATAGGTATGCGTGGCAAAAGCATCCACTGTAGTATTTTATCCACCAAGTCATATTGCTTGTTGTATATTGCGGCAGGCAAGTATTTGATATTCATCAAAATGGAATGGAACTGTGTAGATATCCAGCGGCTTCTCTGGCGTTTGAAGTCGGTGGTTGTTCTCACTTTCTCGTCGAACACGAAGATGTTGTCGAAATAGTCGACGAAAATGTGCTGGCGCATAAGAAGAGCTTCGAGTTCCTTGTCTTCCCATGCTGCCTTGGTCTTGCCAATATTCTCCTTGAACCAATTGTAGTTGAATGCCATCCCCGAACCACTTAATGCCGAAGGCAATCCAAGGGAAATATGTCCGAGACGGAACACGGTGTTGTTGATTTCCTCAAATGTTGCATCCAGAATGGCAGTGGAGGTGTCGCGGTTCTTGGAAACACGATGAGCCTGTATAGCCTTGGTTCCTGCCGATTCGTATGCATTGTTTATTTCCTCAAGGAATTCGGGCAATACGATGTTGTCGGCATCAAGAACGACTGCAATGTCGTAAATCTTAAATTGTGGAAGATTGTTTATTGCATACTGTAATGCCTTACCTTTGGTGCTTTTCTTGAAGTTGGGCGTGAGAAGAGTGATGGGATATTGTGCCAACTTGAAGTTTGTTATCTCGCTTTGATGGTCGGAGATAACGACAACGTCAAAAAGGCGCTGCGGATACATTTGTCCTAAGACAGAATTTACCGTTCTTTCGATAACCTTGTCACATTTGTAAGCCGGTATAAGAACGATAATCCTGTTCTGCCTCTTGGACTTGACCACCTTCGTGCCTCTCTTGATTTGGGAGGCAATGACAAACACGGTGAAATATGCAACTGTCGCAGTAACAGTCACGAACAGTAATCCGTCAACGATATATAAAATCCACCAAAAATCCATATCTTCAGTTTTTTAAGAAATCAATCACACCTTTAATAGTTGCTTGTGCAAGCTTTGGCTTGGCGCAAAGAATGTTTTTCAATATGTCTCTTGTTGCGACAATGCATATCATGTATAGATACGACAGTAATCTGAAATGTTCGGAATTCCTTTTTATGAAAAGAAGCCGGTTGCGTGTAAGATAATATGTCTTCAAAGGACTGTTTGCTCCAGTGCTTTGGCTTTCTTTGTGATAAACCGTTGCAGAGGGCTCATACCAAATTTGATAACCATTGCGCTTCATCATCATCGACCAGTCCATCTCCTCATAGTACAGGAAATAACATTCCGGCATTAGTCCTACCTTGTTGACAGTGTCTCTTCTTGCCATCATGGCTGCCCCATGAGCGAACGCTGTCTGTCGGGGAGTGTCGTATTGCCCTATGTCAGCCTCGTCATATCCGATGCCACGGTTGCGGCAGGTGATACGTGACATTGGCGTGAATCCGGCATATTGTATGTGCCGATCGCCATAAAAAAAGCGAATTTTTGGACACACTATCCCAATATGTTCAGATGTATCGATACGCTTTATCAGCATGTCAATGTCGTTCATGCTTACCTCTGTGTCGTTGTTGACGAAAAAGAGGTATTTGCCTTGAGCATGCCTAATGCCGAGATTATTGCCACCTGCAAATCCCAAGTTTCTTTCACTACGAATGCATTTCACATTAGCATAGCGAGAGGCAATCGTCTCCGCTTCGTTATTGGCAGAGCCGTTATCAACTACAATAACCTCAGTATCGTTATGGTCGAATGTCAGATGGTCGAGCAACGCACAGGTGTCGCGCAATCCATTGTAGTTGACGGTTATGACAGATAGCCTATACTCTCGATGCACGTTTCTTCTCCAGTTTTAGTCGCCGGCGTTCTTCCTGTTCGGCAATCAGTTTTGCCTCCCATTCATTCCACTCGTTTTCTATATGCGGTAGCAGATATACAGTGGCGAGTCCTCCATAGTAGATGAGGACATTGGGGAACTGTAGCAATATCTGGTTGGCATATCCACCGAGATGCATACCGATGAAGGCTGCCGTGTAAGCTATTCCCACTCCTCGTATCGAGGAATTTTTTAGTCGGAAGAACACTATCCAACAAGCGCCCAGGAACATTACAGCATTAATGATACAGAATACCGTTAAGCCCACGACACCAGTTCTTACCCAAATATAAACATACTCAGAGTCAGGCGGCACCTGTGTGATAAGTTTAAACTTATTGAACGGTGGCACGTCGCCATTCTCTAGTCCGATACCCACTCCCCATGGCGCATCCACCATGTATTTTCTCAATGTGGCTTTGTTTTGTTCACGCACTCCCAATGATGCGTCTTCCTTGTCGAAGGCAGTACGCATACGTCGTATGTTTTGGTTGCTGTCGCCAATATTTGTAAAGATGAGGATGTACAAGAACACAAGGAATACGGCACTTACAGAGAGTATCAGTTTCTTGTTTTTGCACAGCACAATAAACACCATTATTGTGGCTATGAAACAGAATAGGGCAGTACGTGTTCCCGAGCCGAAGAAAGCCCACATGCCTATGCATCCCACGATAGCAAAGAAAATCCTAATTCTTGTCACCTTCATCGTGGCGGCAATTATCAGAAATGCAGCAGATGCCACAGCTGTGTGAATACCGAAGTTGGCGGCATCAGTAAAGCAAGAGAAATATCGGATTTTACCTCCCATGATATGTGCTGGCGAACTCCAGAGGAATCTCGATTCAGCTTCGGTCAATCCAATATTCTTTTGTTTCCACAGCCAAATGGCGGCAAATACAATGAACACTGCCCAAATGAAGAGAATTGTCATGATTTTCTTAGGAGTGTCGATGAAAAGTGTTGTGACGACAAAGGCGTAGAGAATCTGCATTGACATCAGACGCGCGCCAGTGTACCATCGATATACATCAATACCCAATCCGCATTGGTCGTTGAATATCTCAATACAGCAGAACATGACCCACACGATAGCACACAGGAACATCACATTGATCAAGCGTGAGAGATGAAATCTCCAGTGGTCAATAAGCACCATTCCGATGAGCATCAATTCGAAGAGTTCGTTAATCAATGACACTGGTACGGGAAGGTGAAAGTGACGTTCAATGAACATCACGACAGTGTTGACGATGAACAATGTGTAGAACATCGCCATTTTCCTGCTGAACATGAAATAGCCGACGAGAGCGATGGCAGGTATGCACATCACCGCCACGAACGCGCTATATCCACTACTCAGGAAATTGAGTATGGCAATAGAGAAAAGGAGAAAGAGTAGGATAGCTCTTCCTCCGTTTCCCCTTGAATATACTGTCTTGTTATTATCCATTATAATTT
>JBJEAY010000826.1:0-4161 GCA_051869575.1 Prevotella sp.
CTATAAGAAAATCATTACCTTTGCCAAAAATTTGAATATCAAAATGGATAAAGAAGAACAAATACTCGTAGGCATAACAGGACAAGACCGTCCGGGCCTCACAGCATCCTTTATGGACATACTCGCACATCACGATGCCAATATCCTTGACATCGGACAGGCGGACATCCATAGCACTCTCTCGCTCGGCATACTGTTCAGAATTAGCGAACAGCAGTCGGGACAGGTGATGAAAGAACTTCTGTTCAAGGCCACAGAATTAGGAGTGAACATCTCCTTCACCCCCATCGACGACGAGGAATACGAGAGTTGGGTGGAGCAACAGGGCAAGAACCGCTACATCCTCACCATCATCGGACGTCATCTCAATGCACGACAGATTTCTACCGCAGCGGTTGTCATCAAGGACCAGGGACTGAACATCGACTCGATAGTGCGCCTCACTGGTCGCCAGAGCATCAAGCATCCCGAGCGCAACGTGAGGGCTTGCATTGAATTCTCTCTGCGTGGCACCCCCATCGACATCAACGAGATGCGCTCGCAACTCATGCAACTGTCGTCGGAGATGGAATTCGACTTCTCGCTGCAGCGCGACAACATGTTCCGCCGCATGCGCCGACTGATATGCTTCGATATGGACTCCACGCTTATTCAGACGGAGTGTATCGACGAACTCGCCATGCGCGCCGGAGTGGGCGACCAGGTGAAGGCAATCACCGAGAGGGCAATGCGAGGCGAGATCGACTTCAAGGAGAGCTTCAAGGAGAGAGTGGCACTGCTCAAGGGACTCGACGTGAGCGTGATGCAGGACATTGCCGAGAAACTGCCCATCACCGAGGGTGTTGACCGTCTGATGGCTGTGCTCAAGCGCTACGGCTACAAGATTGCCATTCTGAGCGGAGGATTCACCTTCTTCGGCGAATACCTTCAGCGCAAGTATGGCATCGACTATATGTATGCCAACGAACTGGAGATTGACGACAACGGCAAGCTCACGGGCAACTACGTGGGAGAAATCGTGGATGGTCACCGCAAGGCAGAACTGCTCAAACTGATAGCCCAAGTGGAAAAAGTGAACCTTGCCCAAACCATCGCCGTGGGCGACGGTGCCAACGACCTGCCGATGATTTCTGAGGCAGGACTCGGTATTGCCTTTCATGCCAAGCCCAGGGTGCAGGCCAACGCCAAGCAGTCGATCAACACCCTCGGTCTCGACGGAGTGCTATACTTCCTCGGTTTCAAGGACTCATATATCATGACCGAACAATAAGTGAGAAGGAGATAAGAGGAGATAAAAGAAGATAAAAGAAGATAATAGTAGATAAAATATGAGAAAAACAATCATCACCACATGTGCCGCCGCCATCGTATGCGGCAGCGTAATGGCAAAGGGAGGCAATCCCTTCCTGAGCAAGTACACCACGCCATTCGGCATACCGCCGTTTGAGCAAATCAAGGTGGAACACTACAAACCTGCCTTCATCAAGGGTATGGAGGAACACAAAAAGGAGATTGACGCTATCGTCAATAACAAAAAAACGGCTACATTTGAGAACACCATCGCAGCCCTCGACCGCGCTGGCGAACTGCTCAACAAGGTGGCTTCGGTGTTCTACGGTCAGAACAGTGCCTGCACAAGCGACGAGATGCAGGCTGTGAGCCGCGATATTTCGCCGCTCCTCTCGCAGCACGGCGACGACATCACCATGAACGCAGCCCTCTTCAAGCGCGTGAAATACGTGTATGACCATCAGTCGGAGGAGAAGCTCGACAAGGAGCAGAAGAAGCTCCTCGAAGAGACCTATAAGAGTTTCGTGCGCAGCGGTGCCAACCTCGATGCCGACAAGCAGGAGCAACTGCGCAAGCTCAACCAGGAGATTTCGCTGCTGCAACTCACCTTCGGACAGAATATGCTCGCCGAGACCAACGCCTTCCAGCTCGTCATCGACAACAAGGACGACCTCGCAGGACTGCCCCAAAACCTCATCGCCTCGGCTGCCGAAGTGGCAAAGGAGAGGGGAATGGACGGCAAGTGGGTGTTCACCCTGCACAATCCCTCGGTGATGCCTTTCCTGCAGTATAGCGACCGCCGCGAACTGCGCGAGCGCATGTTCAAGGGATATATCTCACGCGGATGTCAAGGCGGCAAGAACGACTCGCGCGAGGTGGTTAAGAAACTCGTTAAGGCACGCTTGGAGAAAGCCCGCCTGATGGGATTCGATGACTATGCATCCATGGCTCTCGACAATCGTATGGCGAAGATCCCCGAGGCTGTGTATGACCTGCTCGACCAGGTGTGGAAGCCGGCTCTCGCCAAGGCTAAGGAGGAACTGGCCGACATACAGGAGGAGATGAAAAAGGACGGACGCGACTTCACTGCCGAGGGATGGGACTGGCGCTACTATGCCGACCGTGCCAAGAGAGCCAAATATGCCTTCGACGAGAACGAACTGCGCCCCTATCTCAAGCTTGAGAACGTGCGCGAAGGACTCTTCTATTGCGCCAACAAACTATATGGCATAACGCTCACCCCGATAAAGAACGTGCCACTGCCCCACCCCGAGGCTCAGGCATTTGAGGTGAAGGACGCCAAGGGCAAGCACATCGCCATTCTCTTCATGGACTTCTTCCCACGAGCCTCAAAGCGTGGCGGAGCATGGTGTGGCACCTATCGCGACCAGACCTACGAGAAGGGCAAGAAGATTACGCCTATCGTCACCATCGTGTGCAACTTCACCAAGCCTGCCGCTGGCGAGCCTGCCCTGCTCACTGCCGACGAGACAAGCACTATGTTCCATGAGTTCGGCCATGCCCTCCACCAGTTCTTCCAAGACGTACATTATCAGGGTATAAGCAATGTGCCTCGCGACTTCGTCGAACTGCCCTCGCAGATCAACGAGCACTGGTGCTTTGCTCCCGAGGTGCTCAAGGTGTATGCCAAGCACTACAAGACTGGCGAGATAATGCCACAGGCTCTCGTTGAGAAGATGGAGCGTAGCCAGCAGTATGGACAGGGCTTCGCCACCGTGGAATATGTGGCAGCCTCTCTGCTCGACATGGATTGGCATGTACTGAAGTCAGTGCCCGACGACATCGACGTTCTCGACTTCGAGCGTCAGACACTCGTAAAGCGCGGACTGCTATCGCAGATACCTCCCCGCTATCGCACCACCTACTTCAACCACACCATGGGCGGCGGCTACACAGCCGGATATTACAGCTACATGTGGGCAGAGGTGCTTGAGGCCGACGGATTTGAGGCATTCAAGGAGACGGGCGACATCTTCAACCAGGACGTTGCCAACCGCTTCCGCAAGTATGTGCTCACCCCCGGCGGCATCAACGATGCCATGGACATGTATGTCAACTTCCGTGGCAAGAAGCCCGACACCAAGCCCCTGCTCCGCAACCGCGGACTTATGGAATGACACCTTTGACACTGACACCATGACACCATCATGAGTGGTTTTTAGTCGGAATCCGACAAATTTTCAAGAATTATTTGTTGGATTTCGACATTTTTTTCAAGAATTATTTGTCGGATTTCGACATTTTTTGTATCTTTGCAGCTGAAAATCAGTAAAATATGACATCAATTAATACATTTTAAACAACTTTGTTTTAAACAAACTTGTTTAATTCGGGAAAATCACGTAACTTTGCAGCCAAAAAGAGATAATATGGCAAAGATAAGTAATGATGAAGCCCCGTTTGTTTTTGGAGTTAGAGTGGAAGGCGAAACCTTCACCGACCGTAGAGACGAAACAGAAAGATTGAAGATGAATTTTATATATGGCGTGAATACTATTCTTATTTCTCCACGCCGTATGGGAAAAACATCTTTGGTTGACAAAGTATGCTCATTGGTAGAAGGTCCTGAAGTCAGGATTGCCCGCATTGATGCCTTTAGCTGCCGTTCTGAGTATGATTTCATCAACTCATTTGCCACATCCGTTGTCCGAGCCACATCTAACCGCTGGGAGGAATGGATTGAGAATGCCAAGGTCTTTTTAAGCCGTTTCGTCCCAAAGATTAGTTTCGGACAAGACCCTTTAAATGATTTTTCGGTAACACTGGAATATAATTCTTCTAACAATACAACAGAAGACGTATTGGCTCTGCCGGAGAAAATTGCAGAGGAAAAGGGCTATAGGATAGTAG
>JBJEAY010000827.1:0-4158 GCA_051869575.1 Prevotella sp.
GCTTCGTCTGCTGGCCCTGCACGATGCTGGCATCACGTCATTCCTGTGAAGACCCGTGATTTTTCCCTTGCCATTCCAACCATGAGGAATCTTGATATACTCCCTCGAAATACAGCCAGAGCTTCTTGCCTTCGTAATCCGATGTATTGTTTCGTTAAGGATGAGTGACAGAATGTTATTGCCAACTGTTTTTTTCGTCACTTATACAATATGTCAATCATCCGAAACATTAAAAATCAACCTGTTGACAAGTATTTACTACTTTTGCAGCCAAAATCATTTCAATAACCCTAAAGTATAATTTAAAAACATTATGAAGCAATGAGAAAACAATCTCAAATCATCAACAAGAACAGCTGGTTCGTCAGGATGATGCTTATGGCATTGCTACTTGCCTTGCCTGTAACAACATTCTTCGGAACAGCAGGTCTGTCGGCAAAGAACATCACAGGAGTGGTGAAGTCAGCAACAGACAATGAACCACTGATTGGTGTGACCGTAAAACTTGCGGGCGCATCTTCAGGCACTGTAACTGACGTTAATGGAAAATACACCATTAATGCCAATTCAGGTCAAACTCTCGTTTTCTCCTACATCGGTTTTATTTCACAGTCAGTGAAAATCGGAGCAAAGGACGTTGTCAACATCACTCTTATGGAAGACTCCAAGTCAATAGAAGAGGTGGTGGTAATAGGTTATGGCGTTCAGAAAAAGAAACTCGTCACAGGTGCAACCGTTCAAGTTAAAGGTGAAAATGTGGCAAAACTAAACACCAACAACCCATTGCAAGCCATGCAGGGACAGACACCGGGTGTGAATATCACATCCACATCAGGTCAGCCTGGCTCGGGCATGAAGGTTAACATTCGTGGTATCGGAACTGTGGGAGACTCTGGACCGTTATACCTTATTGACGGTGTGGGAGGTGATATCTCCACACTTAATCCAGCCGACATCGAGAGCATAGATATTCTCAAGGATGCCGCCTCTGCCGCCATCTATGGTGCCCAGGCTGCCAATGGTGTCGTTCTCGTTACGACAAAGAGCGGCAAGGAAGGCAAGGCCACTGTTTCCTTTGATGCCTATTATGGCATTCAGAACGTGGCACGCAAGGCAAAGATGCTTAATGCCGACCAATACAAGACCATTATGGACGAGCAAGCCATCAATGGGGGTGGTATGCCTTATGACTGGAATTCCATAACAAGTATATGGAATGAGGACGGCTCGCCAATAGACACCAATTGGATTGACTCGATGTTCAAGGATGATGCCAAGACACAAAGCTACACTCTCGGAATCACTGGAGGTTCGAAAACATCGACATACGCAGCATCGCTTGGCTATTTCCAGCAGGAAGGTGTTGTTGGAGGAGAGGACGTGTCAAACTACGAGCGATACAACTTCCGCATAAACTCCGACCATAAGGTCATAAAGGACGTACTGAAGTTTGGCGAACAAGTAAGTTTCATATACAAGAAGAACACTGGTATCGGTGTAGGCAACCAATACAACAACACCCTTCGCGGTGCATTTGCCACATCTCCATTGTCACCTATTTACAGTGACAACAACATTTACGACTCGCCATATAACGACACATCTGGTTCCGACTGGTATAATGCTGACGGCAATCCCTATGGCTCAATGATGACAAACACCAACAACGAGAACAAGACAGCCACATTCAATGCAAATGTGTATGCAGAACTCACACCGCTGAAGGGACTCCGTCTGCGCTCGGTGCTTGGAGCCGTTTATAACTCAAGTGAGTATAGGAGTTTCTCTCCACTCTACCACTTCTCGATATACAGTTACAATGACACACGTACATACGTGTCGCAAAATTCAAACCACGGTCTGACTCTTGTATGGACAAATACGGCACAGTATGACTGGACTATCAAGGACCATGCCTTCAGTGCGCTTGTCGGTATGGAGTCAAGCCGATATGAAGGAACATACGTTGGCGGTAGCCAGGCAAGCCTAAAGGAAGGGTTTGATGATTGGCAGCATGCATACATCGGCAATGGTACTGCAGCCAACACCACAGACGGACTCGGAGCTTCGGGTAGCCCTCACGACCAGTCGCGCACAGTGTCATATTTCGGACGATTGGGATGGAACTGGAAGGAGACCTATATGGTGAATGCCACATTGCGTGCCGACGGTTCATCCCGTTTTGCCAGAGGGCACCGTTTCGGCTACTTCCCCTCAATATCAGCAGGTTGGACTATCAGCAACGAGAAGTTCATGGAGAACACCAAGTCATGGCTCGACTTCCTAAAATTGCGTGTCAGCTGGGGACAGGTTGGTAACCAAAGTATCTCCAACTATCAATACCTTGCTCCCATAAAGAACACCAATACACATTATTTCTTCGGCACTAATCCTATCGGAGGCGATTTCTCAAGCACGTTGGCAACAAACTGGGGTGCATATCCGAGCCGACTCGCCAATGCAGATATAAAGTGGGAGACATCAGAGCAGACCAATATCGGTATTGACGCACGTTTCCTCGGTGGAAGGCTCAACGTCAACCTCGACTATTATATCAAAAAGACCAAGGACTGGCTTGTCACAGCTCCTATTCTCGACACAGCCGGTGCCGGTGCACCTTATATCAACGGTGGCGACGTGAAGAACACCGGTATTGAACTCGCACTGACATGGAACGACATGATTGGCAAAGACTTCCAATACACTATTGGAATCAATGGCGCATGGAACAAGAACAAGGTGGGCGCCATTCCCAATGAGGACGGAATCATACATGGTGACTCCAACCAGCTTTACGACAATTCACCTGAGTTCTACCGTGCAGAGAACGGACATGCCATCGGCTATTTCTGGGGCTATCAGACAGCCGGTATCTTCCAAAACGAGGAACAAATTGCCAATTGGAACGCCGACGGCAAACACGGTATCCTGCAATCTAACCCACAGCCAGGTGACGTGATATTCGTTGACCAGAACAACGATGGCATAATCAACGAGGCAGACAAGGTGGACCTCGGCAACGGAATGCCCGACATCTCATTCGGTTTCAACCTCGGTTTCCAATGGCGTGGACTTGATTTCGCAGTCAATGCAAACGGTACGATTGGCAATGAGATTGTACAGAGTTACCGTAACTATGCCAACAAATATGCCAACTACACCACGGCAATCCTTGACCGCTGGACAGGAGAAGGCACATCAAACAAGATGCCACGAGTGACTGAGACAAACATCAACTGGCAGTTCTCTGACTTGTTCATTCAGGACGGAAGCTACCTGCGTATCAACACCATCACACTTGGCTATGACTTCGCCAAGTTAATGAAGGTCAAAGCTATCAGTCAGTGTAGATTATATGCACAAGTGCAGAATCCGTTTACATTCACTAAATACGACGGAATGGATCCTGAAATCGGATACGGTCCAAGCGGATGGGCTTCAGGTATAGACATTGGCTACTACCCACGTCCGCGCTCATTCCTCTTTGGCATTAACTTGAAATTCTAACAATAATAAGAAACATAGTATATGAACAAGATAAAATTCAATATTCTGGCATTATCACTGGCTGGAAGCATGTGCATGACATCATGCGGCGAGAGCTTCCTTGACGTCAGTTCAAAGACAGAATCTACGACAGGTACTTTCTATAAGACCGAAAATGACGCTTGGCGTGCCCTGATAGGTTGTTATGACGGATGGCGCCAAACCACCTCTAACCACGGTTTTGCCATATATTTGGCTTCCACGGTGATGAGCGACGAGTGTTTTGGCGGCACTGGCAACACCGACGGTTTCGGTTATCAGGCCGTTGACCGCTTCGACCACTCGATAGCCCCGGCGGATGTCAACACCTTTGCATCTGAATGGAAGAATTATTATGCGGCAGTGTATCGTTGCAACCAACTCATCTCTTACGAAGAACAGATTGCTTGGAAGGACGAGGCAAAACACAAGCTCTATATGGGTGAGTGCCATGCCATACGTGCTATTCTCTACCTCGACATGGTTCGCTTTTGGGGAAATATTCCATTGTTCACCGAACCAGTGAATGAGAATCGTGAGCAAGCCGACCCCAAGGATGTATATAAGGTAATCTTCGAAGATTTGAAATATGCCATTGAAAACATACCGGCAGATGCCTATCCCAAAAAGAAT
>JBJEAY010000828.1:0-4154 GCA_051869575.1 Prevotella sp.
AAAACGCTTGGCAGTGAGTATCGTGTTCACTCATTTTCCAATGACATTCTAACGGCTGGGTGCCATCAGATCGCTTATCGTGAGATGCAATATATCGCTCATGAATTAGGGTTCGTAGCTTAAACGCTTATGAAAAAGAATATTTGCGACACTTGCACCTACTGTACGAAAAACGGTAGGTGCAATCGCCTGGTAGTTCCAGGAGGGTTTGGAAGAAACGACCGCTTGGGTTCTGATTTTAAGCATAACAACCAATGTCCTTATTTTAAGGAGGGCAACAGTAACAGAGAAATAATAATGGGCAATATGCCAATGTATAATTCATAAATCAATTAAACAATGAGTAACGTATTAAACGAAATGCAGCAGCTCCGTCTGTTGCTTGCAAAGGATTCCAATTTTGACTTGGCCAAGGCTGAGAAAGTGTACAACTTTATCATGGGCGAACAGCCAAAAGCGGTCGCTAAGCCCGTGGTAAACGACCCTAAACCAGATGGCATTTACTTCATTTTATCTCCCAGCAATGCTATCCATGAGTCCCTGGCAACAGACGAGGATAAGCATAACTGCATTGCTGTTGGCGTAAAGATGAGTAATAGATTCGCTAATGTGCTCTTGCATGATGCGGCAGGTGGCGAAGAGGTTGCGTTGTGTCAGGAGGACAAAGTTTCTTGTGGGTCTGAACAATTCTTCCACGATACATTCTGGAAGGCTATGTCTGATTGGAATGGCGAAGCCAATACCAATGATATGCGCAGTGCACTTAATCCGGACATCAATCTTGGTGAAAACGAATATATCCCTTCAATAGCACAGCTTCACTTGATTTTATTGAATATCAATGAAATCAACAAAGCACTGGTAGAGGCTGGAGGTGATCCAATGAAAGAGGATTGGTATTGGAGTAGCACGGAGAATAGTAGCAACGACGCGTGGTACGTGTATTTCAACAATGGTTTCACCACCTACGGCAAGAACACCTACACCGTTGTTCGGCCTGCTGTAGCGTGTGAGCTTTAATCTTTATTCTTTATTGCGCCGCGCTTTTCTCAGCGCGGCGCGTAAATTAAAAAAATATGAAGTGTATCATAGGTTTTAGAAGCATTGTCACTATAGAAGGTGAGAATATGGCAGATATATGGGACAAATTCAATAGAACCAGTCTTTATAGTTCTGCTATTGAAAGTATGGGAGTAGAGTTTGATTGTATAGACGAGGTAACTCGAATAGATGATGACTCTTATCAAGACTATTCACAAGAATACAAACAGTATGAAAGATAAATTGTTAGAAAAATTCTTTGAGCCTGAGCGTTGGCAGACTGCGCTTAACAAAGGTTCTCTGAAAGGTATCAATACGGCTGTTTTGAGAGATTTTATGTCCCCTAATGGTCGTAAGAGATTGCTGGTATTATTGGTTTCTGGAAAATACCATATCAAACGACCGCATACCGCCCTTATTCCTAAAGATACGCCCGGAGAGTTTCGCACTGTGTTCGTCAATGAAGACGAGGACCGAATTTTCCTTTCTTTGGTAAACGATATGCTGTTTGAGATTGCCGGAGACATGGTACATCCAAGCTGCATGAGCTATCAAAAAGGTATCGGTTGTGCCAAGATAGTGAAGCAGATGAGCGAGAAAATCGATAGGCTGAGCGGAGATGACCACAAGGTGATTGGCTGGAAATCGGACTTTAGCAAATATTTCGATACTGTGCCTATTGAGGACATTGATGCTGCGTTTGACGTAATTGAGCAGCGATTTGGAAAATCTGTAATCATCAATGTAGTCCGGGAGTATTATCACAACGATGATTATTATGACAGCGATGCGAAATGTGAGACATCCAAGTACCAAAGCCTCAAACAAGGTTGCGCTGTCGCTTCATGGCTGGCAGATGTGGTTCTTTTTCAGTTGGATAAACGTCTTACTGACCTTGGAGATAGTTATGTAAGGTATTCGGACGATACTTTATATGTCGGTCCTCGTTATGAGGAAGCTATGCAGATTATGGTTGATGAGCTTGCTCAAAAGCGCATGAAACTGAACCCAAAGAAAGTGGAGTATTTAACCAATGACCGATGGTTCAAATTTCTGGGGTTCTCAATTCGTGGCGCGGAGATTAGTTTAAGTAAGAACCGGATTAAGACCTTTGTTAATGAAGTAACGGCCCGGACTATTAAAAAGATTAGGTCTGGGGCAAAATATGAAACTGTCTTACATTCGTTACAGTCGTGGCTCTATCATGGCAATGGCGAACACTCTTGGGCAACTGGTGTGTTGAAAACCATTAACGTGAAAGCAGATATTGATCGTCTAAACGGGTTCGTCATGGATTGTTTGCGAGCTGTGAAGGTTGGGAAGTCGGTTGGCATGGATGACATCGGCGGTCTGGGGTGGTCCAGAGAAGGCAAAGATGGGTGTATCTTGCGAGGTAAAGGCAGTAAAGTAAGAACTTTGAGAAACAAGACAGGAGAACGGCTCGAAGGATATTACTCGCTGGGATGTATGCGCAATAATCTGCTATTTGGCAGAGACTTGTTCGACTCCATCGTAAGAGATTTGTAAACTTGATGATATAGGCAGGCTCAATTCAAATCACCCGTCTCAACCTGATCGAGCTACCACCGTGCCTGCTTTGGCAAGCAGGCTCCGTTACAGCTCAGCTCAGGAGAACGGGTTGATTATGACAATCTTAAAGAAAACAACGCGCCTGATATTATCATCAAATTCGCCAAGCAAATGGCTGGGCGGTTGATACAGACATCGTTTAATTTCCAGAACTGATACCTGTGGATGACCATCAAGTCAGCCGGTTTGTCAACCGGCTTTGGTTGATGGTGATTTACAGGATATTCTGGAATATATGAACCTTTTAGAGAATTTTGCAGCGTCTGTTAGTCCGCAAAATATAACAATGTGTAAATGGCAATCAAGGCTGAAGATATTTATGTAGCCGTCTCATATACGTAAAGGGGCCTGACTCTTCCAGGTTTGGCTACCTGGATGAAGTCAGGAACCTTCACTATTCAACGGCTACACATGAAGTACTTATAGAGACATACAATTCAGTGAGATTGTCAAATGGTGAGCACAGCTAAACAAGCGCAAGGGTCTGTTATCTTTAAGATAGCTGCATCGTGACAATTCAGACGTTGCTGGTACCATCCAGTACGCTACTGGAGGTTCCAGCCCCTTCTGAATCGGTGCAGCTCTCTATGATAATGTTATAGAATGTGCCGAAGACATGAGCGTGTTAATTGATTTATAGCAATGAGTACAATATACGAAAACGTAATTGAGCAGGCGAGTCAAGGTGCTCGAATCTGCGTAAACTTCAAGCGTCACACACTTTCCGTCAATGGGAAGTTTGTGAAGTTGAAGGGTGTTGATACTGGTATTCCCAAATACGATAATCTTGATGCGTGGTTGGATGCTGTGGAGGACTTGTATGATAATTATAAATACAGCAAGCCGTCCAAGAAATCCATCAATCGTGAGAGGAAAGCGAAATTTAAGGCATTATCAGTATCAGAGTTGATAAGCGAGCTTGGACATGAAGGTCTTGGAAATCCTGAAACTCGCAATGTAGCACAAGCCAAGTTGGAAGTGTTTATTCTGCTTTCGCTGATTAACGGGTCTTTTAATCCTGAAGAACTATTTGCAAAAGACTGGTTCTATCAGGGGGCTGACAAATCCTTTATCATGCGAAAGGATTGGTTCTAAAAAACAATAATTCAAAATAAGTTTAACATCAAAAAAAACAAAGAAAATGGCAACAAAAAGAACAAACAAGAAGAACGTGACTAAGGTAATCTGCCAGAACTGTGGTGCAGAAGTGATCATCCCTGAGCATGAGTGCCAGGTGATAGGAACCGTGATTGGCAAAGATAGCGGTCTTGGAACCGTGGTGCTGCCTACCAAGAATGGTGCTCCTAAGCTGCCCAATGAAGCAGAGTTGATTTCTGCGCTGTTGGAGGGCAACCCTGAAATCGTGGCGTTGGTGACAAGCGTCATTGGTTCTATCGAGGACAGTGGCTATCTTGACGTGGACGGTATCGTGCGTCGATGGATTCCCTCCCAGTGTTTGACCATGATGTTTAGCCGCAATGGGTTCCACGAGGAGCTGAAAATGCGTGGCTATGACTACTCAT
>JBJEAY010000829.1:0-4152 GCA_051869575.1 Prevotella sp.
AAAGTGGTACCCTTTTAAATTAGAATGTGGTATACTTTTTATTTAGCATATACAGGTTATTTTCCCCAAAACATTTGGAAAATACACATTTTTGTTGTAATTTTGCGGCATAATGGCTCGATTGTAGATAATAATGTAATTTTGCCACAAATGCATAGACATGGATTTTTAAAGAGTAAGTGAGTCTTATGTGAGTCCGCTATGAGTCCGCTATGACTCCGCTTTTTTCATATATCCCAATACTACATTCAGTAGTGTCATAGCTTATCAACACCCCTTTTACATATTTACGTAGTTTTTTTTGTTAAATAATCGTTGTGAACTTAATTTTTCAGTGTCTTTTATCTTTAAATAGAATAAAAATCAATAGAAAACGAAGAAAAATGAAAAAAAACTTGTATATTTGCCCACGGCAATAATTCCTCGGAATGCCTGACGGCATTTATAAAAAGTATTATAAAGGGTTCCCGGTAGCGAGGATGTCAGCAGCCCGGGATTTGTCTTAGAGGCACAGTATGGTGGCATCGCCTTATGCCTCTTGCTCAAATGTCCTTTGCCGTGAATTATGTAAAACAATATAAAAACAACAATATGTTAGGAGCAATAATTGGAGATATAGTAGGAAGCCGATGGGAGTTTGACCCTACTAATGATTATGACTTTGAGATGTTCTCATCTGAGAACAGTTTTACGGACGATACCGTGTGCACTATAGCAGTGGCGGATGCCATTGCCAAGGGACGAGATTATGGCGAGAGCATACATGAGTGGTGCCGCCGTTATCCATCGCCTATGGGAGGATATGGCGGGAGATTCCGCCAATGGGTGATGAGTGATGAGCCGAAACCATACGGTAGTTTCGGCAATGGGTCGGCAATGAGGGTGAGTCCTGTGGCATGGCATTTTGACACTGCCGAGGATGTGTTGCGCGAGGCACGACTGACGGCAGAATGTACGCACAATCATCCCGAAGGTATTCTGGGAGCTGAGGCTACGGCTCTCGCCATCTTCGAGTGTCGCCAAGGGCGCGACATATCAGCGGCAGTGGAATATGCCGGCTATGATATTAATATAAATAAGGCGGATGTTGAGAACCGATTTGACGAGACATGCCAAGGCACAGTCCCAGTGGCTTTTTGGATAATAAATGAGAGCACCTCGTTTGAGGATGCCTTGCGCCGAGCCGTTTCACTCGGTGCCGATGCTGACACGCTTGGAGCCATAGTCGGAAGTATAGCCGAAGCTCGATGGGGCATTCCCGACAATATTCGTCAGAAGGCGATGGAATATCTGCCGGAAGAAATGAAGAACATTATTATCCCCGTCGAATCGTAATGGTTCAACGGGGATATTGATAGTGTGTGATGGATTATATTACTTAATCCACGATATGATTTTGTCGAGCACTTCTTGGGATATCGTTTCCTCTATTTGGTGGTATTCCATTATAGAGCCATTCGTGCAGTGTTGGAAGAGGTGGTTGAGATTGTCGTATGCAATGGTCTCATGACTACAGTTGGAGAGTCCGTTTTCCAACACTTCGAGATTCTGCTTGTATGCCACCTGTGTGTCCTTCTTGCCGTTGAGGGCAAGAACGGGGCATTTGATGTTCGGAAGCGAGTTATGGATGTCTATCGTGATGAAATGACGCATATATGGCGATGTGAGCAGTTTCTTTGCCTGATCGATTATAGGCTTGAAGTTCTCCATGTTTTCCGCTCCCTTAAGATACTCGTCGAAGTCTTGTCCTGCTGCCACTTTGTCGAATATGTCGCTTATCACTTCGCTGTATTTTTTCACCGTTTCCTCTTGCATGCCTATAGAGCGTAGGGCGTCGATGTTCTGGTTGAGCAAGGTCTGTTTTCCAGAAATGGTCATACCTGCCAACGACACGATAAAGTCGGTCTTGCCTTCGCTTGCGAGCATAAGCGCGATGGTGCCTCCTTCGCTGTGGCCGATCACTCCCACCATATTGAATTTCTTGCGCAGGAAGTCTATTCCCGCTGCTGCATCCTGCTTGAAGTCGTCGGTGGTGAAATCTGTGAATTTTATTGAATTGTTTCCCCAACCTCGGTCGTCGTATCTCAATGAGGCAATCCCTTGGCGTGCCAAGGCATCGGCTATGACTGCAAAGGGTTTATGTCCGAAGACTTCCTCATCGCGGTTTTGCTGTCCGCTGCCTGTTACCATCACCACAGCCTTGGTGCTCTTGTCGCATCCCTTGGGCATGGTAAGAGTGCCATGGAGCGTTATGTCTCCATTATTGAATGTCACCTCTTCTGTGGTATATGGAAATGGGGGCAATGGTGTTTGCGGTCGGTTGTTTTTCTGTTCTACTCCTGGTTTGAGAGTGAGTGGAATCGACATGCCGTTCTGAGTGAATGTTCCAGTGATGTTTTGTTCTTCCACTGTGCCCTCGAATGTGGCTCCAATCATCCCGATAGTCACTTTCAGCTTGCCTTCGGGCGTGATGCTTTTTTCCGCTTTAATGCCCTTTGCGCCTTGCGACGGCGAGTCGATTGTGCAACCGTCGTCGGTGAAGTTGAATACTAATGGCAGTTTGAAGCCCTGGATGTTCAGTTCGCCCGACCAAGCCCCTTTCTGTGCTCTTGCCTGAGAAGCCGTCAGGCAGAGTAACGCTGTGATAAACAAAATCTTTATTCTCATTGTTTCGTTGTTTTTGCCGCAAAGTTAACTAATTATTCTTTTCAAACAAAACACGAAGTTTCGTTCTTTGGATATTTTTAACAAGAATAATATAACTTAACACAATGACTCGCACCTCTGTCGCTCTTTTTCCTCCATTGTTCCTCCGTTGATCCTCCGTTGCAAAGCCGATGCAAATTCGATGCAAAGTCGATGCAAATTCGATGCAAATTCGATGGCTGAGTGGAGGATGAGCGACTTTGGTGCATTGTCACAATGGAGGAATAATGGTGTCATTACGGATTTAGGGATGTTTTTATCACCAAATCATCTCTTTGTGTCCCCACTTCGCCGAAATTATTTGGCAGGGTGGGGATAAGTGTATAATTTTGTGCCCGAAAAAAGTGCAAGATATGAATAATAAAGTATTATCGCTTCTCATAGCAGCCGCATTGATGTTTAGCTGCTCAAGAAAAAATCCTCAACAGGAATCCATACGGTATAAGACAAAGACCGTAGAGGCTTCCGATGTCAATGTCGTAAGTAATTATTCGGCACGGCTCGAAGGCCAACAGACGGTGGAAGTGAGACCAGAAGTGGGAGGACTTATTAAAAAGATTTGTATTCATGAGGGTGACAAGGTGAAACGTGGTCAGGTGCTCTTTGTCATTAATCCAGTGCCGTATCGCGCTGCCTACGACGAGGCTTCTGCCAACGTCAAGAGCGCCGAGGCACAACTGGCCACAGCACAGCTGACTATGGAAAACACCGAGGCACTGTGGCAGCACAAGGTGGTGGGTGATTATGAATTGAAGACCGCCCGCAATGCCTTGGCTGCTGCTCGTGCTTCTCTTGCACAAGCCAAGGCAAAGGCTGTGAGTGCTGCTGAGGACCTTGACCACACCGAGGTGAAAAGCCCTGTGGATGGCGTTGCTGGAATGATTGCCTATAGGGTTGGCGCATTGGTGTCGAGTTCGATACAGTCGCCTCTTGTGACGGTTACAGATGACAGTCGCATTTATGCCTATTTCTCGCTTACCGAAAGTCAGGTGACTGATATGGCAGCCAAATACGGTTCGATGGATTCTTTCGTAAAGAATGCGCCTGCAGTAACCCTGAAAATGGCTGGAGGAAAGGACTATCCGACGAAAGGACGTATTTCGGCTGTGAGCGGCATTGTGACCGAAGGAACGGGAGCAATCACCATGAGGGCTGATTTTGACAATCCCGACAGATTGCTTCGTGGCGGTGGCAGTGCTACTGTATGTGTGCCCAACAAGCGCAGTGGCTGTTTAGTGATTCCCCAGGGAGCTACCTATGAACTGCAGAACAAGACATTCGCTTATAAGATAGTAGATGGAAAACCACAATCCACCCAAGTGGTTGTGACGAGATTGAACAACGGAACTGACTATATCGTGGAAAGCGGATTGAAGTCGGGCGACGTGATAATATCAGAAGGTGCGGGGCTTGTGAAGAATTAAAGAATTAAAATATTAAAAAATT
>JBJEAY010000830.1:0-4149 GCA_051869575.1 Prevotella sp.
CTACGAAACCTCCCTTATACACTGTACCCATTAGGTTGGCTGGATGTCCAGTAGGATCGCCACCCTGGAAGTTGTCAGGTGCACCGAGTACCTGGAAATAGAATGTGTAAGCGGCTACGCAGCAGATTACGATAATCCAGAATGCGTTCTTCACTCCCTTAAAGCCCGATGATTTCTTAGCTGGGGCTGCAGCATTTGTTTTTGTTGCCATAATACTTTTAATTTTTTTAGTTATTTAATGAATTAAAATGATATTCGCTTGATTGTTTTTTTTAATGTTCAACAAGTGTCTTTGCGGAGTTGCCTCCTTACGAGCGACAAAGATAATAAATAAGTGCCAAAATCACAATGAATTAATAAGTTTTAACTACATTTTTTTGATTTCTTCATTGATTATGGCACTTATTCCTCTTTTTTTATGCTAATTTTGACAATGCTTCCTTAATTCGGCGCATCGCCTCAACTATATTCTCGTCGCTTGTGGCATAACTCATACGGAAACATTCGGGGTCGCCAAATGCATCTCCTCCCACGGTTGCCACGTGTGCCTGTTCGAGCAGGTACATGGCGAAGTCGGACGATGTGTTGATGACTGTGTCGCCGCATTTCTTGCCGAAGAAACTGCTGCACTTCGGGAACAGGTAGAACGCTCCCTCGGGCACGTTCACCTCCAGACCGGGGATGTCCTTGGCGAGTTTCACTATGAGGTCGCGACGGCGCTCGAATGCCTTGCGCATCTCTTCCACGCACTCCTGTGAGGCAGTGTATGCAAACTCGGCTGCTTTCTGGCTCACTGAGCACGGACCGCTGGTGTATTGTCCCTGCAGTTTGTTGCAGCCCTTAACTATCCACTCGGGGGCGGCAATGTAGCCTATGCGCCATCCGGTCATGGCGTATGCCTTCGACACTCCGTTCACGATGATCGAGCGCTCCTTCATTCCAGGGAACTGGGCTATGCTCTCGTGGTGACCGATGTAGTTGATGTGCTCATAAATCTCGTCGGCAAGCACGAAGAGGTCGTCGTGCTTCTTGATAACCTCTGCCAATGCCTCAAGCTCACTCTTTGAATACACGCTTCCCGTAGGGTTGCTCGGTGAGCAAAGGATAATCATGCGTGTCTTGGGCGTTATGGCTGCCTCAAGCTGCTCGGGAGTCATCTTGAAGTTTTGGCTGAATCCTGCCTCCACAATCACGGGTACACCACCCGCCAACTTCACCATCTGGGGATATGACACCCAATAGGGGGCAGGGATGATAACCTCCTCGCCGTCGTTGACGAGAGCCATCACCGTGTTGCACACGCTCTGCTTGGCTCCGTTCGACACAAGCACCTCGTTCACCGTGTAGTCAAGACCATTCTCGTTCTTGAGCTTTGCCACGATGGCTTTCCTCAGGTCGGGGTAGCCCGGCACTGGTGAGTATCTTGAGAAGTTGTCGTCAACAGCCTTCTTGGCGGCTTCCTTAATGTGGTCGGGGGTGTTGAAGTCGGGCTCTCCCACGCTCATGTTGATGACGTCGATGCCCTGTGCTTTCATCTCCGAACTCTTCTGCGACATGGCTAATGTGGCCGATGGCGCAAGTCTTTGCAATCTATCTGATAGTTGTGCCATTTTATTGTTTGCTATTAATTCAGCTGCAAAATTAATCAAATTATTCTTTAAACAAAAAGATTTATTGCTTTTTTTTATTTTTTCAACATAAAAAGTGTAACTTTGAGTTTATTTTAGGTGCAATTCATGCCCCATACGCTCTTTTTTTGTCTTCAGATAGCGGTAGTCGTATTCGTTGGGCGACACCTCGATGGGCACATTCTCCACAATTTCCAACCCGTAAGCCTCCAGTCCCACGCGCTTTGTGGGGTTGTTGGTCATGAGGCGCATCTTGTGCACTCCAAGATGACGAAGCATCTGTGCACCGCAACCGTAGTCGCGCTCGTCGGGCTTGAATCCTAAATGGATGTTGGCATCCACCGTGTCCATTCCTTCCTCCTGCAACTTGTATGCCGCTATCTTGTTCATGAGACCGATGCCTCGGCCTTCCTGCTGCATGTAGATGATAACGCCCTTGCCTTCACGCTCTATCATCTCCATCGCCTTGTGTAGCTGTTCGCCGCAGTCGCAGCGCTTGCTGCCGAGGATGTCTCCGGTGGCGCACGATGAATGTACTCTCACGAGAATCGGTTCGTCCTCCTTCCATTCGCCCTTGATGAGAGCCATGTGCTCAAGTCCCGTGGAGCTTTGGCGGAAGGGTATCAGGCGGAAATGCCCGTACTTCGTAGGCATGTCGGCCTCGTTGCCCACCTCTATCAACGACTCTTTCTTAAGTCGGTAGGCTATGAGGTCCTTGATGGTGATTATGTGCATATCGTGTTTCTCGGCAAACTCCATGAGGTCGGGCATACGTGCCATCGTACCGTCGTCGTTCATGATTTCCATGAGTGCACCGGCGGGATAGAGTCCTGCCAACTTACACAAGTCGATGGCTGCCTCGGTGTGTCCCGAGCGGCGCAGCACTCCCATGTCCTGGGCATACAGGGGGTTGATATGTCCTGGTCGGCCGAATGTCTCGGGGCGTGATGCCGGGTCGGCGAGAGCACGTATGGTGGCGGCACGGTCGTGAGCCGACACTCCCGTGGTGCAGCCTTCGAGTTTGTCGATTGTCACTGTGAACGGTGTTCCGAGCATCGAGGTGTTGTCTGCCACTTGATGCGGCAGGTCGAGTTCCTCGCTGCGGCTCAATGTGATTGGTGCGCACAGAACGCCTCGGGCGTATTTCAGCATGAAATTCACCTTCTCGGCCGTAATCTTCTCTGCGGCGATAATCAGGTCGCCTTCATTCTCACGGTCTTCGTCATCCACCACGATGACAAATTTACCCTCCCTGAAGTCGTCGAGGGCCTCTTCTATGGTGCTAAGTCCAAATCTTGCCATATTATTTTGAATCCTTTATTCTTATATCCTTTAATATTTTAATCCTTTAATATTTTAATCCTTTAATATTTTAATCCTTTAATATTTTAATTCTTTAATATTTTAATTCTTTAATATTTTAATCCTTTAATATATTATATATAATAAGGTGTAATTGTCTCAGTCAATACTGATCGTCACCTTCTTTCCCTCTTCCACTCGGCGAATGATATTCTCGCTTGCTGCGACGATATTGCGAAGGTCGCGCAGCAGCCGCAGTCGGAATCGCCACATCCTGAGATAGAAGAACACTCCGAGAGGCAGAATCACACCAGTGACCACATTCATCCATTTGCGCACAAATGGTCGGGTGTGGGCATGTGTGGCGATGATGGGCAGGGCATTCAGTTCGTTGAGGATGGTCTTGTCCTTCGTGTTCGACAGGTCCTCAATCACTGCCTCCATGCGCTCGTTGATACCCTCTATCACCTGGTCGTCGCCCGGTCGGAAGAACACCTTTATAGGGTTGGGCGCCTTCAGCAGACTGTGTTCGTGGGAGTAGGCCTTGATGTCGCGGCATAGTCTCATCAGCTCCTCCGCATCCTTGATATAGTCGGGGTCGTTGATGATAACCTCTTTCTTATATACGTGTCGCTTGGTGCGTATTCCCAACATCTTGAACAGCACGTTCTTGTACATGTCAATGTTGAACACCGTGGAATCGCTGTTGGCCTTGAATGTGAAGAACACAGCCAACGGCGCCAGTACGGCGGTGGATATCAGTTTGCCGAACAGCACTGTCCAGTTGCCGTCGCGTGCCATCTTCATTCCCGAGTTCTCGAAGATGTAATACACGATGAACACGAGCACCGAGATAATCACCGGCACTCCCAAACCGCCCTTGCGGATGATGGCTCCCAATGGGGCACCGATGAAGAAAAAGATGATACATGCCAACGACAGTGTTATCTTGCCGATGGCCTCTATCTGGTGGGTTCTCAGTTGCCTGTTGAGTGTGTAGGAGTAGTCGCCCTTCATGCTCATCAACGTCAGTTGCGAACTCAGTGTGCTCATTGCGCCCCTCACGATGTCCTGCTTGGCCTCAAGCGATTGGTGTGCGAAGATGGTGTCGATGTTCACATCACCCGTCATGGCTCTCTTCACGGCTTTCAGCGAGTCGTCCTTGCTGATTTTCGGTTGGTAGAATGTCGAGTATTGACCATCGTTGTAATACGCATGC
>JBJEAY010000831.1:0-4147 GCA_051869575.1 Prevotella sp.
CGCAAATCTGTGGATGCAGACGAGCATAAACCGAAATTGATTCTAAAAAAAATAATAGTATTTACCAAAAAAACAAGAAGATCAAGGAAGAAAGTTAAACAACTGATCAGACGGTCTATTCCGCTACTGATGATGCTTCTATTCTTTGCTGCCACGGCAAGTGCGCAGCAGGGCATCGACGTGACGGGAAAAGTAGTCGATAGCAATGGCGAGTCCATTATCGGCGCAACCGTCAAAGTAAAGGGAAGTCCTTCCGTTGGTACAGTGACCGACTTCGATGGTAACTTCAAGTTGAAGGTGCCATCTCAGAATTCGGTGCTCATTGTTTCGTACATCGGAATGAACACTCAAGAAGTGAAGGTGGGCAGCAAGAAAGCCCATCGTATTACATTGGCCGAAGACAATAAGCTACTCAACGAAGTTGTGGTAGTAGGTTACGGTCAGCAGAAGAAAGTGTCGGTGGTGGGAGCCATTACCCAGACCGACGAGAAGGTGTTGCAGAGACACGAGGGTATCAGTTCGCTCGGTCAGGCTCTGACAGGTAATCTCCCCGGTCTTATCACCTCTACTTCTACTGGTATGCCAGGAGAGGAAGAACCGAAGATTATCATTCGTTCGCAAACATCATGGAACAACTCCGACCCCCTCGTTCTCGTGGACGGTATTGAGCGTCCGATGTCGAGTGTCGATATGTCTTCTGTAGCGAGCATATCAGTACTGAAGGATGCCTCTGCCACAGCGGTATATGGCGTGAAGGGTGCCAATGGTGTTATCCTTATCACAACCAAGCGTGGACAGGAAGGTAAGGCTGTCGTTAATGTCAAGGCAAACATGACAGTGAAGGTGCCTTCAAAGCTACCGGAGAAATATGACTCATACGATGCCTTGAAATTAAAGAACCGCGTGCTTATGCGTGAGTATGCTCTTGCCTCGGGCAAGCAGTCGGGATGGGGCGACCTCGTTCCTGAGGAAATTCTCAACAAGTATCGCAACCCTGCCAACATGGAGGAGTGGGACCGCTATCCTAATGTTGACTGGGAGAACGAATTGTTCCGTGACTATACCACTTCTTATAACGCGAATGCAAACATCGCTGGCGGTACGGCATTTGTGAAGTACTATGCTGCTGTCGATTTCATTCATGAAGGCGACCTCTTCCGCAAGTTTACCAACACACGTAACTATCAGTCGGGTTATGGCTTCAACCGTGTCAATATGCGTTCTAACCTCGACTTCAAGCTCACTGGCACTACCGACTTCACCGTAAACCTCTTCGGTAGTAATGGTGTGAGAACAACTCCTTGGGGAGGTAGCGTGAGTGATGGTTACTGGTCATCTGTATATCTTACCGCACCCGATGCTTTCCGTCCAGTGTATAGCGATGGCACTTACGGATACTATGGCCCACGTAAGGCAGATGCTCCTAACGCTATTTCACAGCTTGCCAACTCAGGTATTGAGAAGCAGACAACCACGCGACTCACTACCGACTTCATCCTGAAGCAGAAACTCGACTTCGTGACCAAGGGACTTGAATTCACAGGACGCTTCTCGCTGGACAATACATTCAAGGAAGTGGGACGTGGTATCAACGACCTATATCATAATTATCTTGAGAAATATATCGATCCTGCAACAGGACAAGTGAGCTATGAACCTAACGAGGACTATAAGGAGACCATAGCCTGGTCAACACAGGCTGGTAATCTTGACAGGAATGCCACTTATCGTAAGATTTATTACTCTATGCAGCTCAACTATGCTCGCCAGTTTGGCAAGCACGACGTGACTGGTTTGGCTCTCTTCAGCCGTGAAAAGACTACATCAGGTTCCCAATTCGCACGTTATCGTGAGGACTGGGTGTTCCGTGCCACCTATAACTACGACTTGCGCTACTTCTTCGAAGCCAATGGTGCATACAACGGCTCAGAGAAGTTTGGTCCCGACTATCGTTTCGACTTCTTCCCATCAGTTTCTTTGGGTTGGATGCTTACAAACGAGAAGTTCATGCAGAAGCTGAAGTTCATCGACATGATCAAGTTCCGTGGCTCTTGGGGTAAGGTCGGTGATGACAACGTTGGTGCAAGATGGCTATATAAGGATATGTGGGCTCTTGGAGGTAACACCCAGATGGGTAATACACTTGCCAATACACCTTATACTATATATAGCAATACTCAGATTGGCAACCCCGATATTCATTGGGAGGTATCTGAGAAAAAGAACTTCGGTGTTGATTACTCGTTCTTTGGAGGTCTGTTGGCTGGTTCGTTCGATATATTCAAGGATCATCGTACCGACATCCTCCTCTCAGGCAGTGGCCGTGCCGTACCAAGCTATTTCGGAGCAACACCGTCATGGGCAAACCTGGGTGAGACCGAGAGCCAGGGATATGAGTTGGTTGTTCGTTCCAACTATGTCTTCCCCAACAAGATGCGAGTATATCTCAATATGAATATGACACATGCCACCAATAAGGTGCTCTTTGCCGATGACCCTGTAAACAAGCCTGGTTATCAAAAGACGGCAGGACATGCCATTGGTCAGACCACAACATACCTCGACGAGGGCTTTATGCGTGGATGGGATGATATCTATGGTAGTACTGAGCGTATTGAGAACAACAATTATAAGTTCGCAGGCGACTATCTCATCATGGACTTCAACGGCGATGGTATAATCGACCAACAGGATGCCGCTCCATACGGATATACTGGCACACCACAGAATACCTATTCTACAACCGTTGGATTCGAGTATAAGGGTTTCTCCATCTCAGCACAGTTCTATGGCGTTACCAATGTCACACGTCTCGTAAACTTCCCGACATTCGACCGTCAGAAGAACGTGGCATATTCAGAAGGAACATACTATACTATCGCCAATGGCGGTGATATTCCTCTTCCGCGTTGGGCTGCCGATGCCTCTACAGGTATGAACGGTACCCGTTTCCTTTACGACGGCTCTTATCTTCGTCTGAAGAATATGGAGATTGCCTACACCTTTACAGGCAATTGGGTTAAGAAGATGCACATGAAATCGTTGCGTGTATATCTCAACGGCGACAATCTCTTCCTTTGGACAGACATGCCGGATGACCGCGAGTCAAACTTCTCAGGCGGTGCTTCTACGGGTGCTTATCCTACAATGCGTCGATTCAACCTCGGTGTGAACATAACTCTCTAAATGAAGAGTGAAGAATGAAGAATTCTTAAACAACAAGTAAAAATTATGAAGAAATATATAAAGTCATTTATAGCACTCCTGCTGAGCATGCCTCTCGCAACGTCTTGTACGGAATACCTCGACAAGGAACCTAATACAGACATTAGCGCGACCGACCCCTTCAAGAACTATACCAACTTCCAGGGATTCATCGAGGAGATCTACAATTGTATTCCCCTTATTTCAGCGGGCAACTACCACTGCTGCTGGAACTTTGGCGAAGAAGAACTCTGGCAGAACGACGACCGTCTGTTTGCCAACTCTGTTGACCAGGGCAACTACTGGGCATGGTGTGACCCCGCCGTTTATTATGGTTATCTCGGCACCGGCACCAACGACATCAACAATACTTCTTATCAGGCTCATGGACACCATTTCTATGGATATGCATGGTATGCCATACGTAAGGCTAACGTGGGTCTTGCCAATCTCGACAAGATGACACAATACACTCAGGAAGAGAGAAACCTCATTGAGGGTCAGCTCTACTTCTTCCGTGGCTTCTTCCATTTCCAGTTGATGCAGTTCTGGGGTGGTCTGCCATATATTGATGATGACAGGTCGTCAGGTGACCTCAATCGTGAGCGTCTCTCTTATCAGGAGTGTGCTCTTCGCGCTGGTGAAGACATGCAGAAAGCTGCCGACCTCCTGCCTGTAAACTGGGACGAGACAAGTGTTGGTAAGGTTACATTGGGTAACAACCAGCAGCGTATCAATAAGATTACAGCCCTTGCCTTCCTTGGCAAGAACTATCTCTTTGCCGGTTCTCCTCTGATGAACAAAGAGTCAACAGGCAGTGCCACATATAATACAGATTTCTGCAAGAAGGCTGCCGACGCCTTAGGCAAGGCTCTTAAGATTTGCCTTGAGACAAAGTGCTACGAACTTGCTACTTGGGACAAGTATGAGGAAATCTTCTTCA
>JBJEAY010000832.1:0-4141 GCA_051869575.1 Prevotella sp.
AAACGACGAGAGTGTTGACGATGCCGCCAACAGGGTACTTGCTGAACTTACTGGTCTGAATAAGCTGTTTATGCGTCAGGTAGGAGCATTTGGTAGTGTTGACCGTGACCCGGGAGAACGAGTTATATCAATCGCTTATTACGCACTGATTAACGTAAAAGATTACGACGACGAGCTGCGCAGGCAGCATGGAGTGGAATGGGTGAACATCAATAACGTGCCGAAGATGTACTCCGACCACAACAAGATGATAGTAAAGGCACGGAAAATGATGCAGGACAAAGTATCGCGCGAACCAGTGGGCTTCCGCCTTCTGCCGCCATTATTCACTCTCACCCAATTGCAGCGTCTTTACGAGGCAATCAATGGCGAGGAAATGGACAAGCGCAACTTCCGCAAACGCATCAAGGAAATGGATTTCATAGAGAAGACCGAACTCATCGACAAGACATCGTCGAAGCGTGGTGCCTCGCTCTACCGTTTCAACAAACATGCATATAACGAGGACCCGAACTTCAAGCTCTGATTTCTCAATATATATTAAGGAGTTAAAGGAGTTAAAAGGAGTTAAAGGAGTTAAAGACGTATGTTTTGACTTGGAAATCTCCTCAAAGTGGACGAAAAGACTATTGTCTTGAACTCCCTGAAACTACTTGAACTCCTTGAACTACCAAAGATAGAATATTTGAACATACATTAACTATAAATTTATAAAGAAGAAAGGAATAAAACTATGTTAGAGGAACTTAAAGAAAAAGTGTTTAAGGCCAATCTCGACCTTGTAAAGCACAATCTTGTAATCTTTACATGGGGCAACGTGTCGGGTATCGACCGTGAAAAAGGCCTTGTTGTGATAAAGCCGTCAGGAGTTAGCTATGACGATATGAAGGCATCGGACATGGTGGTTGTTGACCTTCAGACAGGTAAGGTGGTTGAGGGCGACCTCAATCCATCATCTGACACTCCCACCCACCTTGTGCTCTATCGCACATTCCCCGAAATCGGAGGTGTGGTACACACCCACTCCACCTATGCCACAGCATGGGCACAGGCAGGTAAGGACATTCCAAACATCGGTACTACACATGCCGACTACTTCCACGACGAGATCCCTTGCACCGACGCAATGACTGAGGCAGAAGTGAAGGGTGACTACGAACTGGAGACAGGTAATGTTATCGTAAAGCGCATCAAGGACGGAAATATCAATCCTGTTCATACCCCTGGCGTGTTGGTGAAGAATCATGGCCCATTCTCATGGGGCAAGGATGCCGACAATGCAGTGTATAATGCAGTGGTTATGGAGCAGGTGGCTAAGATGGCATACATCTCGTTCACCCTCAATCCCTGGACAACAATGAATCCACTGCTCGTTGAGAAACATTTCAGCCGCAAGCACGGTCCTAATGCTTACTACGGACAGAAGAAAAAGGATTAAAAAATTAAAGAATTAAAGAATTAAAGTTTAAAGAAATAATATAAATCTAACAGTAACAATTAAAAATCTTAAAGCTATGGTTAAGGCATTTGAAAATTACGAAGTATGGTTCGTAACTGGCGCACAGCTCCTCTATGGAGGTGACGCAGTAGTTGCAGTTGACAGTCACTCAAAAGAAATGGTAGCAGGACTCAACGATTCGGGTCGTCTTCCTATTAAGGTGGTTTATAAAGGAACAGCTAATTCTTCAGCTGAGGTAGAAGCTATCATGAAGGCTTCAAACAACGATGAGAAGTGCGTTGGTATCATCACTTGGATGCACACCTTCTCACCCGCCAAGATGTGGATTAAGGGTCTGCAGGCTCTCAAGAAACCATTGCTCCACTTCCACACCCAGTACAACGCCGAGTTGCCTTGGGACACTATCGACATGGACTTCATGAACCTCAACCAGTCGGCTCATGGCGACATCGAGTTTGGACATATCTGCAGCCGCATGCGTATCCCCCGCAAGGTTGTTGTTGGTCACTGGAAGAGCGCCGAGGCGCAGGAGAGCATCGCCGTATGGTCGCGCGTAGCAGCCGCTGTTGCCGACGCTCACAACGTACGCTGTCTGATGTTCGGTATGAACATGAACAATGTAGCCGTTACCGACGGTGACCGTGTTGAGTTTGAGCAGCGTCTTGGTTATCATGTTGACTACTATCCTGTATCCAACCTCATGGAGTATTGGAAGCAGGTATCCGACGAAGAGGCAGATGCCCTTGTTGAGGAATACAAGAAGGCCTACACCATCAAGATCGACGAGTCGGGTGAAGAGGTATATTGGGAGAAGGTAAAGCATGCCGCCAAGGCTGAGATTGCTCTCCGTCGCGTATTGAAGGAAGAGGGTGCCACAGCCTTCACAACCAACTTCGACGACCTCGGTGAGGCAGACATCAACGACCCGAACTTCATCGGTTTCGACCAGATTCCTGGTCTTGCATCACAGCGTCTGATGGCTGAGGGTATCGGTTTCGGTGCTGAGGGTGACTGGAAGACCGCTTGTCTCTATCGCTCTCTGTGGGTGATGAACCAGGGTCTTGCCAAGGGATGCTCATTCCTTGAGGACTACACTCTCAACTTTGCAGCCGACTGCACTTCATCTCTCCAGAGCCACATGCTCGAGGTTTGTCCTCTCATCGCAGTTGACAAACCCACTCTTGAGGTACACTTCCTCGGTATCGGTATCCGCAAGGAGCAGACAGCCCGTCTTGTCTTCACATCCAAGACCGGCAAGGGTATCAAGGCCACAGTTGTTGACCTCGGCAACCGCTTCCGTCTTATCACAAGTGAGGTGGAGTGTATCGAACCGAAGCCAATGCCCAAGCTTCCCGTTGCATCCGCTCTCTGGGTTCCGCAGCCTACATTCGAAATCGGTGCTGGTGCATGGATTCTCGCCGGAGGTACTCACCACAGTGCATTCTCTTACGATGTAACATCTGAGTATTGGGAGGACTTCGCCGAGATGGTTGGTATCGAATATGTCAACATCGACAAGAACACCACTATCAGCGGATTCAAGAACCAGCTTCGCAACAACGAGGTATATTACATGTTGAACAAGGCGTTGAAGTAATTTAACTTGGGGAGTTATAATAAGGAGTTATAATAAGAAGTTATGATAGGAAGTTATAATGAGCCAAATGTCTATATAGCAGAATAACTAATGGCTTGTTAACTCCCCATCATAACTCCCCAACATAACTCCCCTAAAAAAAAAAGAAAATATGACAGCAAAAGAAACTATCCAACAGGGTAAGGCCATTCTCGGTATCGAGTTTGGCTCTACCCGTATCAAGGCCGTTCTCATCGACGGTGAGAACAAGCCTATAGCACAGGGAAGTCATGAATGGGAAAACCAGCTTGTTGACGGCCTCTGGACATACAGTATCGAGGCTATCTGGAATGGTCTGCAAGACTGCTATGCCGAACTCCGCAAGGATGTTAAAGCTCAGTATGACTGCGAGATTGAGAGCCTTGCCGCCATCGGTTTCTCAGCCATGATGCATGGCTATATGGCATTCAACAAGCAGCAGGAGATTCTCGTCCCCTTCCGCACATGGCGCAACACTAATACTGCCAAGGCAGCGGCGGCATTGTCGGAACTGTTCGTGTATAACATTCCTCTCCGCTGGAGTATCTCTCATCTGTATCAGTGCATTCTCGAGGACAACGACCATGTCAAGGACATAGACTTCATCACCACCCTCGCCGGTTATATCCACTGGCAGCTCACTGGTGAGAAGGTGCTTGGTGTAGGCGATGCTTCCGGCATGTTGCCCATCGACCCCGAGACACGCAACTATTCACAGCAGATGGTTGATAAGTTTGATGCTCTCGTAGCTCCCAAGGGGTATCCTTGGAAACTCATGGACATTCTGCCCAAGGTGCTGAATGCAGGTGAGAACGCTGGTGTGCTCACCGAGGAAGGTGCCAAGAAGCTCGACCCATCAGGCACACTGAAGGCAGGCGTTCCCGTATGTCCTCCCGAAGGCGATGCCGGCACTGGTATGGTGGCTACAAATGCCGTAAAGCAGCGCACAGGTAATGTGTCTGCCGGTACATCTTCTTTCTCGATGATTGTATTGGAGAAAGACCTCAGCAAGCCATACGAGGTGATCGATATGGTGACAACACCCGACGGATCGCTCGCGGCAATGG
>JBJEAY010000833.1:0-4136 GCA_051869575.1 Prevotella sp.
AAGGTTTGCAAGGTGCTGTAGGTGACAAAGTCCTGTAAACGTCCGTGATCACCCAAACGCTGCTGATAGTCACCGACGCTTTTTGTATCAAAGAACGTCATCGGCAGTTTTAGCAGTTTGGTCAAATAGTCACTGAGTACGTTGATATTGATGCGCGTGCTCATGTATAGGCTCACGTGACTGCTGATAAGTCCCATAAGAAACGAGCCTATGAAGATGAATATCTGAGCAAAAAAGATGTTAAGTATGATCCCCATATCACGCATTCCGATACCGTCATCCACCATCGCCTGGGTGAGGAACGGCGTGATAAGCGACAAGAGCATGCCGAACAGCATACCGAACGCCGACTGAGAGAGTTCCCAACGGAAAGGCCACACATATTTCTGAGCAAAACGGACAAGGCTGTGCTTCTCTTTCACCGGTTTTTTCGCAAAAAACTCCTCACGCGGTTCAATAGCGATGACCACGCCCTTGTTGCCATTGAGCCAGAAATGCGAAAAGGTTTCTTCATTAAAGGCATGCTTGCCATAAGCGGGATTGGCCACATAGTACTTCCATTTACCTGTCCATTTGTTTAACTTTATATCATATAGTACGACAAAATGATTCTGCTCCCAGTGCAAAATGGCTGGCAACGGACACTTCTCGCGCAATTGCTCTGTAGTCATTTCAAAGGTGGCACTGTTTGCACCTATTTTGTCTAAAGCATCACGAATACCGGCAACGCTCACCCCTTCACGAGTAAGGTGAGAGAGCGAACGTAAGTACGATAGTGGATAGTCCTTGCCGTAGGCAGAAGCCACCATGCGGATACATGCTGGACCGCAGTCCATTTGGTCAAATTGTCTTGTGAATTTCATAACCTATTTTTTCTTAGGCATTACATTGAAACGCCAAATGGCATGGAGCATGGCATAGCGGGGCTGGGAGTTGACCCAAGTCTCGGTGCGTCCCTGTGCGTTGACCACGTGCTGCACATTGCTAATCTGTCCGAGGATGTCAATGCCGTCCAGCTTGAAGGTGAGGCGGCCTTTCAAGAGGGTTTTGGAGAGCGAACCGTTCCATACGACATGGGTGGTATTGAGCGTACCGTCGCTGTAGCCTCGGCGGCAATAGAGCGTGGCATCGGAACCGAGTTGCCAGTCTTTGGGAAGGTTGAGCAGGAAGTTGGCTCCGGCTGTGATGTCAAAGGCGGAGATGTCTTCAAATGAAACTCGTTCGGAGCGGCTGTCCAGCCAGGCAATACCTCCACGAATGCCGAAAGAGTGCTTGCCTACGCGATAGGAGATGGAAAGCTGTTCGCTCAGCCGCAGGTTGTTCACCACGTTTAACTCTAGGTCCTCGGTGTCGGAGGCGTAATCCACAGAGTGGACGTATGAGGCCCCCGTAGTAGTTTGCAGCTGAAAAGCATCGATCTTACCAAAGGGCATGGTGTACTGCACCGAGCCGTTGGCGTTCCAGTTCCCATCAATGTTCTGCGGAATCCAGGTGCTCACGCCTGTGTTGCGGTCGTAGAAACGTGCTTGCGCCACGGCACGGTCAGTGTGACCGTATGAGGCATTCACTGTCAGGTTGCTGTGGGGTTTCTTCCAGTAACGGGAGAACTGTGCGCCGACATTGTGCGTGATGGCGCGACGCAAGCCGGGATTGTTGACATAGATGTTGAGCGGGTCAGCATCGTTGACGGTGCCGAGCTGGTAATAGATGCTGGGAACGGACTGCGAGAAGCCGTAATTGAGCTTGGCCTCCGTGTTTGCCGTGGCGGTCTGGTTCTTGTATTCCAGCCGGAGGGAGGGCATGTAGGTGTTGGCCCAACGGGTAATAGTGGTGTCGAGGGCTTGCTTGTCGTATTGCAGGGACTCGTGACGCAGGTTTCCGCGCATACCGAACACGAGGTTGTACTGCGTGCCGCCCTTGATATTCGGCAGGAAGATATAGTTAATCTCTACTCCGGGATTGTAATTGTCTTGTGCCAGGATGGAGCGGTACGTATTATTCGGGTCAGGTGTCAGCCATTCGCGGCGTATGGTGGAGGGCGGAACGATACCGCTATTGGACAAGTCCATGATTTCCTGACGCTGCTGCCAGAGGGATTGCGACTGGTCGTAATGGTTGCGTGAGTAGTCGAACTGAGGAACCACCAGGACATAATGTCCCTGCCGACGTTGGTAAGGCCAGATGAACAGGCTGTAGCTGGCTCCTGCGTTCAGTGTGTAGGTGTTGGACGTGTAGTCCTTGTCCTGCAAGATGTCCTCGCCGGTACCCGATGCTGACGATTGCGTTCCATACATACGGTTATATGAAGTAAGGGGACGGTCCGTATCACGACGATAGCTGCCGTTGGCGTATGCCTCGAAGACATCATTGCCGCCTGGAATTTTTACGGTGGTCTTGGCGGCCACACCGGTTTTTATCCAATCGCTCTTGCCCTCGGTCTCGTTGGTGGTACGGTTGAGCAGCGCGGCAGCGTAGTTGCCGCTAAGGCCACCCTGCGTAAAAAGGGAGTCGAGTGCCTCCAGACGGTAGTCCTCACGCGGGTTGGCGGTGAACTGCGCACTGCGGCTCAGGCGATTGTAGTTGTTGCGCATATAGTCCACCATGGGAACAACCTCCAAATAGGCCTTCTCGCCGGAATACTGCAACTGGTGGGAGGACATCAGATGGAACTTCTTTTCATTGGACTTGGAGAGCGAGCGGCCATAGACATCGCCCGAGTCAAAGAACGATACGGTGCTGGCCTTGCGATCCACTTCCGGCTCTTCATGGGTCAGCATGACATTGCCGGACACCTTCGTCTTATCACGTGAATAGAGATAGTCCAAACCACCCATCTTCACGTCCAGCTCGCCATCCTGCGCCCATCCGCCGTTCCATTTGCCGGAGGTTCCGCCGCTCTGCGTGTCCTTGATGTTGTTGAGATTGGCAAAGGCGGCCACACGCCACTTTCCCGTATAACCCATACCGAACGCCTTGCCCAAATAGCGGTTGTCCGGCAGGCCATAGCCACCTTCCACATTGCCAAGCCAGCCGGAGGAATAGGCCTTCTTTAGGATGACATCCATCACCATGTGTTCGTCCTCACCCTGGGCTTTCTTTAGTCCGGTGGGCTTGCCCCGCAGATAGTCGTCGTTGGCGGCGCGGTCGTACACCTTGATGTTCTTCACCGTATAGGCCGGCAGGTTCTCGAGTGCTACCTTGGGGTTTCCGGCAAAGAAGTCCTCGCCGTTCACCATCAGACTCTCAATAAACTTGCCGTTCACCTTGATTTGACCGTCCTTCAGCTCAGCACCGGGCAACTGGGCTACCAGCGCGTCGAGCATCGAGCCTTCGGCCAGCTCAAAGGCGGCGGCATCGTACACGATGGTATCGCCGCGTGACACCATCTTGATGCGCGTGGCCTGGACGGTGGCCTCACGAAGGGTCTTGCTGAATTCCTTCTGCATATAGATGGTACCGATTCCGAACATCGTGTTTCGCTTGTTGCTGACCCTAAACTCTTTATACGCCTCTTCGTGGCCTTCGGCATCCACCCAGACGGTGAACTTGCCCACGCGGTAGTCAAACTCCAGCCGATAGGAATTCTCGCTTTCCTGCTGCAGCTGTTGGAACGGAACCTCGATGGAGTCATTGTACATCAGAGTAAACTTGGGATTCTTGATGGGGTTAATGGTGACTAATTCATTCACGCCGAACATCACCAAACACTTCTGTGCCTTAATACTCAAAGAACACGAAAATATAAATAATATCGATAATATTAAAGACTGTTTCATTATTGCCGGAAATTATGAGATAGGTAAATTGTTAGTGCTCCTTAATATAAGAATATAAGGGGCACTAACTTTTTAGTTCCTCGGTTTAGAAACCGAGGAAAGAACCGACCATTGCAGGACTTGGTGAGGGTGAGGTCGACGGTGACGGACTTGTTGACGGACAATAATTAATCACCGTGCATGCATTTGAACACTCAGGATTTGGGCATTCTCCATTCTTACACGTTGGATTCTTGCAAATGTTAGCATTGATGTTAATCGAATTAGCAACTGCCGTCATTGCCCCAAAGCCTCCGCGAAGAAGCCCTTCTTGATTTGTTTTAAGTGGAGTATAGTTAGACTCCACAAGCTGAATGAGAT
>JBJEAY010000834.1:0-4133 GCA_051869575.1 Prevotella sp.
AGCCAATGCTGAAGAATCAGTATGGTCAGTACTTGCTGAAGGTGATTGACGAAGTAAAAGAAACAGGAAATCCTAATCTCGATTAATACTATAAGGTGTGTGGAACTATTGGTTCAATGATTACTCCGCACATAACATCTCTATCAAAAGTGAAGCACACCTCTTTTCAGAAGCTAATAATAAATGGAAGTTATAAAGACAAAACTTGATGGTGTAGTCATCATCGAACCAAAGATATTTGGTGATGCTCGCGGATATTTCTTCGAGAGCTTCAGCCAACGCGAATTTGAAGAAAAGGTACGTAAGATTAACTTCGTGCAGGACAACGAGAGCATGTCCTCTTATGGTGTAATGAGAGGTCTTCATTTTCAGCGACCTCCTTTCACTCAGAGTAAGCTCGTTCGTTGCGTAAAGGGGGCAGTACTCGATGTAGCAGTAGATATCCGCAAGGGATCGCCAACCTACGGACAACATGTTGCTGTAGAACTCACCGAAGACAATCATCGTCAATTCTTCGTTCCGAGAGGCTTTGCTCATGGCTTTGCAGTCTTCTCAGAGAATGCTATCTTCCAGTACAAGTGCGACAATTTCTATGCACCTCAGGCAGATGGTGGTATCTCTATCGTGGACGAGAGCCTTGGAATAGATTGGAAGATTCCTACAGATAAAGCATTGCTCTCTGAAAAGGATACACTTCATGACTGTTTGAAGGATTTCGATTCTCCATTCACCTATGAAATGGATTTGTATCCAGAGTTTAAATAATATTCTCCAACTCACTAATTCTTGATAATAATGAAAAGAAATATAGTTATAACAGGTGGCGCAGGCTTTATTGGAAGTCATGTAGTTCGCCTTTTCGTAAACAAATATTCCGAGTACAACATCATCAACTTGGACAAGCTGACGTATGCTGGAAACTTGGCTAACCTCAAAGACATTGAGGACAAGTCTAACTACAAGTTCGTGAAGATGGACATCTGTGACTTTGATACCTTCTACCAGTTGATGCAGGATGAAAAGATTGATGGTATCATTCACCTTGCAGCCGAATCGCATGTCGATCGCTCCATCAAGGATCCTTTCACATTCGCTCGCACCAATGTCATGGGCACTCTTTCCCTTCTTCAGGCAGCAAAGCTCTATTGGGAATCACAGCCTACCCCTTATGTCGTAGAGCATGAATTGGCTGACGGCTCAAAGCTCAAAGCTCATTGCAAATTTTACCACATCTCAACCGATGAGGTATATGGCGCATTAGAGATGACTAATCCGGAGGGTATTGAGCCTCCTTTCACTACCAAGGCAAGTTCTGGTGAGCGTCATCTTGCGTATGGTAAGGATTTCTTCTATGAGACGACTAAGTACAATCCTCACAGCCCTTATTCTGCATCTAAGGCCTCTTCTGACCATTTCGTTCGTGCTTTTCACGACACCTACGGCATGCCAACCATAGTGACCAATTGCTCCAACAACTATGGCCCTTACCAGTTCCCAGAGAAGCTCATTCCCCTCTTCATAAATAACATCCGCCATCGCAAACCCCTCCCTGTCTATGGTAAGGGCGAGAATGTTCGTGACTGGCTGTATGTAGTGGATCATGCACGCGCTATCGACACCATCTTCCACAATGGAACTATTGCAGAAACATACAACATTGGTGGCTTCAACGAGTGGAAGAATATTGATATCATCAAGACCGTTATCGCAACTGTCGATCGACTCCTTGGTCGCCCAGAGGGAGCAGACTTGGATTTGATTACCTATGTTACCGATCGTCTCGGTCATGATGCTCGTTATGCTATCGACTCAACCAAATTCCAAAAGGAACTGGGTTGGGAGCCGTCTCTTCAGTTTGAAGAAGGTATTGAGAAAACCGTTAAGTGGTACCTAGAAAACGAAGCTTGGATGGATAACATCACAAGTGGCGAGTATGAGAAGTATTACGAATGCATATATAGCGATCGCTAAGCTATGATATCTATAGTACATGAAGAAGATGATAATTCTCATACTTCTCATCTTTTCTCTTATTCTTAATGTTGGCCTTATTTACGTTCTGATAATGTCAGAACGAATGAACCACTCCATTGAGGCTGCTCTTGACAAACGAGGTTGGATTGAGATGCCAGAAAGCCATCGTCCTGATTACTGGATGCTCCAAGGTTGGACAAACTCTGTTTCCAAGCAGCATATACAATATGATGTAGCATTCATTGGAGATTCACATATCTACAATGGTGATTTCCAAAGTTTTTTTCCAGACACTAAAATTATCAATCTTGGTGTATCGGGAAATACCTTGAAAGAAATGCAAAGGCGTATTCCTACGCTTGTGGCCGCAAGCCCCAAGAAGGTGTTTATAATGGCAGGGGCGAATGATTTAGTGTTAGAAGATATAGATTCTTTTATCAATGATTATTCATCTTTTATTAGTAGACTTAAGCAAAATATTCCTGCTACAGCCATTTACCTTCAGAGCATTTTGCCAATGAATTCAATTGCTGAACACAAGCAAGTTGATGCGTCAAAGATCAATAAAGCCAATGAGAGAATCAAAGAACTCTGTGTCCAAGAGAACATCATCTACGTTGATCTCTGGAGCCTTTATGCAGAATACTCTTTGTTACCAGCAGAATACAGCAAAGATGGTTTACACCTTACGCCAAAGGGATATACCTTTTGGATGGAAGCACTAAAAAAATATATTCAATAGTATGTTATTTAAAATACTCTCAAAAATATATTCCTATAAAACACGCGAACTGATAGTTAGTGTAATTAGAGCAATTCGAAGCAAGTGGCTTCAGCCTCAATTCAAGGCATGTGGAAAAACTACTCGTTTTGAAGAGATAGGATTCCTTCATGGAGTTGAACGTATCACTGTCGGAAGTGGTTGCTATTTTACCTCGGGATATCATATTACAGCTTGGAATAAAGGCGCAGAGTCTGAGATAATTATTGGTAATAATTGCGATTTCGGAGCATATAATCATATAACTTGTTCCAACAAGATAGTGATAGGTGATAATTTTTTAACTGGAAAATGGGTTACAATAACAGATAACTCTCATGGCGAAACGACAATAGACATGCTCTCTCTTCATCCGTCAGCTCGTCCGGTAGTATCTAAGGGACCTGTGATTATTGGAAAGAATGTGTGGGTTGGCGAGAAAGCTACAATTCTTCCGGGGGTGACTATCGGTGATGGGGCTGTTGTTGCCGCAAATTCTGTCGTAAACAAAGATATTCCGCCCTTCTCCGTAGTTGCTGGTGTACCGGCAATAGTTGTTAAATCAGATCATTTTTTAGCTGATGATAAGTAAGCGCGACAGAACTTTATTAATAGATAAAAATTTTAGTGATTATCTCAAGTTTTTCACATCTCTATTAATATTAACTCACCATTACACCCAAGAAATGATGGGGGAATATCTCGCATGTGCTGATAGAGATTTTCTTTGGGCTATAGTATATGTTATCCGACTATTGGGAGGTTTTATTGGGGTTGCAATATTCTTTTTTCTATCGGGCTACGGCCTAATGGAGAGCGAACAGAAAAGAACATTAAATTTTGGGCAATTTATAAAGAAACGTTTAATAAAGCTATACTTACCAGTATTACTGGTTTCACTAGTTTGGGTGTTTATTCTTGTTTTATTGGGGGAACTTTCGATTAGTTGGTCTATAGTAACAAAAATTTTTATAGGTTTTGAGGACAATGTTTTATGGTTTATTAAAGATTTAATTGCCTTGTATCTACTTTTTGGTGGACTAAAACATATTATACTGACAAATAAACAGATAGGATGGGCCCTTTTTATTCTAGGCACGGTTGTTATATCTTGCGCTTCTGATTATTTATTTGGAGCCTTTTCTTTTCAGGCCATTCCACTTTTTTTTATAGGCGTATTGTCTTCTTTTTACAAATATAGAGTTCGCTTAATATCTGGAATCTTATTTGCCTCCATGATAATCTCTGCCTTGTGTGCTTTTGTGATACATGAGAATATCGCTCTATCTGGATGCATAGCTGTATCATATATGCTTATCCTTCTTATAATTTTGATATTATCTAGATTTTCTGTCATTTTAAATGCCCCAAAATTCAATCTTGGAATTAGTTATGATAT
>JBJEAY010000835.1:0-4131 GCA_051869575.1 Prevotella sp.
TTACGACGGTCAGGCCACATATTTCCGCGAGGCAGTGGCCAACTACCTCAAGGATTGGTGCAAGGACAACGGCTACGACCTCTATTCCAGCGGTCTGAAGATCTACACCACCATCGACACCCGCATGCAGAAGTATGCCGAGGCTGCCGCCATCAAGCAGATGAAGCAGGTGCAGCGCAACTTCAAGAACCACTGGGGCAACACCAATCCCTGGCAGGACGAGAAGCATCAGGAGATAGCCGGATTCATCGAGGGCATCGCCGAGCGTCAGCCCTACTACAAACTGCTCAAGGAGAAATATCCCGACAACCCCGACTCGGTGGATTATTGGATGAACAAGCCCCACAAGGTGAAGGTGTTTGACTATGAGAAAGGAAGCGTCGAGATGGAGATGAGCACCATGGACTCTATCCGATATATGGTTAGGTTCATGCACTGCGGCTTTGTGGCTATGGAGCCTCTGAACGGTCATGTCAAGGCATGGGTGGGCGACATCGACTTCAAGTCGTGGAAATACGACAAGGTGACTGCCATGCGCCAACCTGGCTCCACCTTCAAGCTCTTTGTCTATACCGAGGCGATGAACCAGGGGCTCACCCCCTGCGACAAGCGTGTTGACTCCTATTTCAGTATGAAGGTGTGGGACAGCAAGCAGAAGAAGGAGGTGACATGGGCACCCACCAACGCCAACGGCTATTTCACCGGCGACTCACTCCCTCTCAAGGCAGCCTTTGCGCAGAGTATCAACTCAATAGCCGTCAAACTCGGTCAGGAGTGTGGTGTGGCCAACATCGCCGCCACAGCCGAGGCGATGGGTATAAAGAGCAAGCTCGACAAGACACCCTCGCTGCCTCTTGGTTCGAGCGATGTCAACCTGCTTGAGCTTGTCAATGCCTACTCCACCGCCGTCAACGACGGAAAGGCTCACGAACCCGTGTTAGTGACTCGCATCATCGACCGCGACGGCAATGAGATATTCGTTGCTCCATCCGAGCAGAAACAGGCCATCCCCTATCGCAGTGCCTACCTCGTGCAGCAACTGCTCCAGAGCGGATTGCGCGAGCCTGGCGGCACGAGCATGAGCTTGTGGGGATATGTCGGCAAGTTCAACGACACTGAGTTCGGCGGCAAGACGGGTACGTCCAACAACCACTCCGACGCATGGTTCGTCGGTGTCAGTCCCAACCTCGTGGCAGGAGCCTGGGTGGGTGGCGAATACCGCTGCATCCACTTCCGCACTGGAGCCCTCGGTCAGGGCAGCCGCACTGCCTTGCCCATCTGTGGCTACTTCTTCGAGTCGGTGCTTTCCGACCCCAACTTCAAGCAATACCACGGCAAGTTTGGCAAACCCAAGGACGAGAGCGTGTCAGCCTCAATGTATAATTGTGCCAGCTACTATCGCTCGCGCAAGGACACCGACTCCGTGGATGTCGATTCATTGGCCTCCCACGAGGTAGAGGTGGTGTATGATGAGGCAGGCAATCCCATCCACCACTCCAAGGACGAGAACATCCACAATGCCGAAGGCACATCCGCCGACAAGGCTCCTGCCGAAGCCACCGAACCCAAGAAACAGGAGGCTACGGAAAACAAGAAGAAGAAAAAGCCTGTATATGACGATGTCTATTTTTAATATAACAATATACTAAGTATGATAAGACGAACATTGATTTCAGCCTTTGCCATTGTTTCCATGGGAGCAATGGCACAGACTCGCACTACACTGACGCTAAGCGACGGATGGTCGTTTTCGCGCGACAACGTCGAATGGACCAACGTCAGAGTGCCCCACGACTGGGCAATCGCCGGACCTTTCGACAAGAAATGGGACCTCCAGTTTGTTGCCATCGAACAAAATGGCGAGACCGAAAAGACCGAGAAGTCGGGACGCTCGGGTGCCCTCCCCTGGATTGGCGAGGGGCACTATCGCACCACTGTCCGACTGCCCAAAGGCTATTCGCGCGCCGTCCTCATGATTGACGGAGCCATGAGTCAGCCCACTGTCACCATCAATGGCAAGAAAGCGGGATTTTGGGCTTATGGCTACAATGCCTTCAACATCGACGCCACCGACTATCTCAAGTTTGATGGTAGCGACAACGAGATAACCGTCGATCTCAAGAATGTCGAGGAGAGCAGCCGCTGGTATCCCGGTGGCGGACTCTATCGTCCCGTGCGCCTGTTGCTCACTGGCAAGTGCCAATTCGAACCGTGGGAGACGTTCGTGCGCACCGTATCGGCAGATGCCTCCAAGGCAATTGTGAGCGTGTCGGCCAAGTTGCTCGACTTCCCAAAGGGCACATCCGTAAATGCCGAAATCCTTGACGCCAACGGCACTAAGGTTGCCAATGCCGTCTGCAATCCCAAGAACGGCGAGATTACCATCCCCTCTCTCTCAGTCAGCAATCCTAAGCTATGGTCGCCCGAATCACCTTATTTATATACACTTCGTCTCACCGCCAATACAGGCAAAAACAAGGTGCTCGACCAGGAGACTACCCGCTTCGGCATACGCACCATCAGTGTGTCGAAGGAAGGTGGATTCCAGCTCAATGGCGTCACACGCAAGATCAAGGGCGTTTGCCTACACCACGACCTCGGTCCTCTCGGTGCAGCCGAAAACAAGGCAGCCCTCATCCGTCAGATCAAGACCATGAAGGAGATGGGCTGCGATGCCATCCGCACTGCCCACAACATGCCCTCCACTCTCCAGATGGAGCTATGCGACTCGCTCGGCATGATGGTGATGGCCGAGAGCTTCGACATGTGGATTTATCCCAAATGCAAGAACGGCTATGCCACCTTCTTCAAGGAATGGGCGGACAAGGACATCGTCAACCTCGTCAAGCACCACCGCACTCCTCCCTCCATCGTGATGTGGAGCATCGGCAACGAGATTCCCGAGCAGTGGAGCGAGGAAGGAGTCGAGATAAGCAAGCGTCTGCAGGACCTCTGCCATCAGTACGACCCCACCCGTCCTGTCACTCAGGGTATGGACCGTGCCGAGGCTGCCCTCAAGTCGGGCTTTGCCCAGGTGATGGACGTTCCCGGTTTCAACTATCGCGTCCACAAGTATGAGAACAACATCCGCCAGTTGCCCAAGGGCTTCCTCCTTGGCAGCGAGACAGCCTCTACGGTCAGTTCGCGCGGAGTGTATAAGTTCCCCGTCACCGTGTCCGACAAGAACACCTATCCCGACGGTCAGTGCTCAAGCTACGACACCGAGTATTGCTCTTGGAGCAATCTGCCCGACGACGACTGGCGCTGTCAGGAAGACTATCCCTGGGTCATCGGCGAGTTTGTGTGGACAGGCTACGACTATCTTGGCGAACCCACTCCCTACGACGAGTATTGGCCCAGCCGCAGCAGCTACTTTGGCATCTGCGACCTTGCCGGTCTGCCCAAGGACCGCTATTATCTCTATCGCAGCCAGTGGAACAAGCAGTCGCACACCGTTCACCTCCTTCCCCATTGGACATGGCCAGGGCGCGAGGGCGAGCTTACTCCCGTCTATTGCTATACCGACGCTCCCGAGGCCGAACTCTTTGTCAATGGCAAGAGTCAGGGTCGCATCCGCAAGCAGAAGGACTCTCGTCTCGACCGCTTCCGCCTGCGCTGGAATGATGTTAAATACGAACCCGGAGAGATTAAGGTTGTAGCCTATGCTGCCGACGGAAATGTGATAGGTGAGCAGACCATTGCCACCGCCGGCGAACCGACCGCAATGTCGCTCTCAGCCGACCGCACCGTCATCAATGCCGATGGCGATGACATGGCGTTCATCACTGTCAGCATGACCGATGCCAAGGGCACCTTCTGCCCCACCCTCTCCGACGACCTCACCTTCGAGGTTAGCGGTGCGGGCACATTCGAGGCCACATGCAATGGCGACGCCACCTCCCTTCAGTCGTTCAAGCAGCCCGAGATGAAGCTCTTCAGCGGCAAGGCAGTGGTCATAGTGCGCAGCAACGGCAGTCGCGGTCCAATTACCCTAACCGTCACCAACCGCCAGCGCAACATCTCCAAGACCATCACTATCGAGGCACGATAACATTTGCTTTTATATAAAAAAGGTAAAAATGTTTGGTGGAATGTCTATTATTTCGTATCTTTGCAAACGTTATTCATACT